>JBDRNO010000241.1:0-6193 GCA_043811005.1 Bacteroidota bacterium
TCTTGAACTATGCGGGTTTCAAAATTGTTTGTCTCATACTCGGATTTCATTTTTTGAACATCATTTTCGGTTTCATGAGTTTTACCATCCCACATAAACTTTTTTCCATCAAAAAATTTTACATTTTCCATAATGATTGAATAATATTGAAATATAACTTTTTATTAAAATAAATCTTTTATAACATTATATCTATTTTTTCACCTTTATAATAACATATTCTGCAAAGAACTCTATTTATTCTCATAATGGTGGCTAAACCTTATATGGACTCGGTCCTAATTTTTTTATTTCTTCTGTAAATTCCTTCATTACTTGTGCAAATCTTGGTCCTTCTGATGCCGATACCCATTCTAATCGAAATCTCTCATCCTCAATACCAAAATCCTGTAACATAAGTTTTATTGCTTCTGCTCTGCTTTGTGCCTTTAAATTTCCTTCCAGGTAATGACAATCCCCTATGTGACAGCCACAGATAATAACACCATCAGCGCCTTTAGTTAAGGCATCAATTACTAAGTTCGGATGAACCATACCAGAACACATAACACGGATTATACGAACATTTGTAGGATATTGTAATCTTGAAATACCTGCAAGGTCAGCACCTGCATACGAACACCAGTTACAACAAAATGACAGAATTATCGGGTCAAAATCAGAATTTGTCATAGATTATCCTCCTATTCTACAGTTTGTAACGCTGCTGCAATTTGTGCAGCAATATGTTCTAATTTAAAATTCCTGACATAAATACCCAACTTGGGACAGGTTGCCATACAAGTTCCGCAGCCTTTACACTTTAGCTCATCGACTTCAACTGTTTTTTTAATTGAACCTTCTCTCATATATTCAAGCAATGTTAAAGCTTTATATGGACATGGGTCAATACAGTAAGCACATCCGTCACAATTTTCATCTACAACATTAGAAATCACAGCCGCAAGTTCGATTTCATCTTTAGAAATTATTGTACTTGCCCTTGAAGAAGCAGCTAAAGCCTGTGCGATGCTCTCATCCACTGTTTTCGGAAAGTGAGCAAGACCGCAGAGGAAAACGCCTTCTGTAGCAAAGTCAACAGGACGAAGTTTCATATGTGCTTCTAAAAAGAAACCGTCACTAGTTAATGGCACTTTGAGTTTCTGGGCAAGGTCTTTAGCATCGTCTCTGGGAATGACGCCGGTTGACAGGACTAAAAGGTCTGTCTTAATATTTACTTTGACATTCAGAACAGGATCATACACAGATACTTTTAATTGTCCATTAACTTTTTCTACCTCAGGTTTTTCATCTGTATTATACGCAATAAACCGGACATCTTTTTCTCTTGCCTTGGTATAATATCCTTCATTAAATCCATAAGTTCGTATATCCCGGTAAAGGATAAACACATTGGTGTCGGGGTTTTTCTCTTTAATCAATAAGGCATTTTTGATTGCCTTTTGACAGCAAATCCGGCTGCAATATGGTCGCTTTTCATCACGTGAACCAACACACTGAATCATAACTACTGTTTGTTGTTTATGGTTTGTAGTTTGAAGGTATCCATTTGTCAGTTTTTCTTCTAATTCTGTCTGTGTTATTACCTTTTCATCCTGACCATACAAATATTCAGTCGGCTTATATTCCTCTGCACCGGTAGCCACAATAACAACACCGTGATTAACTGTGTGAACATTACCATTGGACATAAATTCTGTTGAGAAATTACCAACCGAACCATCAATCTTTCCTATTTGTGCATTAGTATAAGTATGAATTTTAGGGTGATGTTTGACCTTTTCAATCAATGAATTTAATTTCTTTTGAGGGTCATCTCCATTTATCAGGAATTTCACTTTCATAAAATTACCACCCAGATCATCACTTTTCTCAAGCAGACATACTTCAAAAGACTGTTCCGCTAAATTAAGAGCTGATGTAATGCCCGATACGCCGCCGCCAATTACAAGAGCATCTCTGTTAATTTTAACTTTTCTGTTATAAAGTGGTTCAAGGAAGCGTGCTTTTGCATCCGCCATCCTGACAAGATCTTTTGCTTTCTTTAAGGCGAGGTTAGGTTCGTGCATGTGAACCCATGTACACTGATCCCTGATATTAGCCATCTCAAAGAGGTATGGATTAAGCCCTGCTTCCTTAATAATGCTCTGGAACAAAGGTTCATGAGTTCTCGGTGTACAGGAAGCAACAATAACACGATTTAGATTATGTTCTTTAATTGCTTGCTTGATTTTCTCTCCCGACTCGGCAGAGCAAGTGTAAAGATTATCCTCTGCATATACCACATCAGGCAGGGTCCGGGCATACTCAACAACTTCAGGAACATTTATCACACCCCCTATATTTTTCCCGCAATGGCAGACAAAAACTCCAACTTTAGGCTCTTCTCCTGTAACATCCTTTTCGGGTGGATATGCTTTTTCTTTCACCAACTTGCCTTTTTCAGCAAAAAGGAGCGAAAGAGACCTGGCGGCAGCAGCGCTCCCTTGCATGACGCTTTCAGGAATATCTTTTGGTCCAGTAAACGCACCTGTAATAAAAACACCTTCTTTTGGAGAATCGACAGGAGCAAATGAACTGGTTTCACAGAAATCATACTTATTTAATTCAAGACTAAACTCTTTGGCAAGCTTCTTAGCCTGGCCCGGGGAAGTCAAACCGGTTGACAGTATAACCAATTCATATTCTCCGGATAATTTTCTGTCATCATCAGTCAGATAATCAATAATGAGATTATTTGTTTCGGGTAGTTCTTTGATGGAAAGTGGGCGACATCGTATGTAATTTACACCGAGCTTTTGTGCTCTTAAATAGTACTCCTCAAAACCTTTACTAAAAGCACGTATATCCATATAGAATATATCACATTTTAATCTCTCACCCTCATGCTCTTTTGCAATGATTGCCTCTTTCGTCGCATACATACAGCAGACAGCAGAACAATAGTCTCTTTCATAGTCGCGTGAACCAACACATTGAATCCATGCAATTTTCTCCGGATCGGTTTTATCAGAAGGTCTTAGTATTTTCCCTTGAAATGGTCCGGAAGCTGAAAGGATCCTTTCAAACTCAAGTGCTGTTATAACATTTTTGAATTTTCCATAACCATAATCTGGTTTTAATTCAGGATTGAAGGGATTGTATCCAGGCGAGAGAATAATTGCCCCGACATTCAATTCGGATTTTTGTTCTTTTTGTTCATAATCAATTGCTTTTGCCTCACAAACTTCCTTACAGATTCCACATACATCATAATTTAGGTGGAGACAAGTGTTGTTATCAATAGCAGGTTTATTAGGAATTGCCTGGGGATATAAAACATAAACAGATGCTCTTTCATTTAATCCTATATTAAAAGAATCCGGAATAGGTATAGGAGTTCTATCAGTTGTGAAGGTTTGCACTTTTTTACCTATGGGACAGATAAAATTACAGGCACCACATATCCAGCACATTTCATTATGTTTGCCGAATGGAGTTTCCAGTTTCTTTCTTGAACCTCTGCCAGTAAAACCGATTGCGCTTCTACCCATTCTCTGTTCACACATTCGAACACAAAGGCCACAAAGGATACAGTCCTCATTTTTCTTCTTAATTCTCGGTTCTTTAATACCGTATTCCTCAGCAATCTTTTTTATCGTCTCAGAATCAGGGCATCTTGCAAGAAGCAGCTCAGCAACAACTTTTCTCGCTCTGAATATCCTTTCGGTATTAGTAAATACATTTATTCCATTAATAACAGGATAAGAACAGGAAGCCTGCAATGGTGATTCTCTTCCCGGAACCTGAACCTCCACGACACAGAGTCTGCAGGCACCGTAAGGAATAAGGGCTTTGTGGTAACATAAAGTCGGGACTTTGATTCCAAGGCGCTCAATTGCTGTTAAAAGATTTATCCCTTCTTCAACTTCAATTTTCTGATTATTTATTGTAAGAGTTACCATTGCTACCTCCGCTTATTAATTAACATGATTAAAAGTTATATTTATTTCCGGGTGAGTAACTTTCAAACATATTATTGTTTCATTCAGATTTCCTAAGGGTTTTCTGTCTATATGTCCCAGCCCGAATGTAACAGTGATTTTTGTCCCATTGCCGGGTTCGCTTTCAATTTTCATTGCTCCACCGGCCTCCTCTGCTGAGTGGGAAAGAAATGCCAAACCGAGGCCGACTTTTTTACCCTTTTTAGTAGTAAAAAACGGATTCAGAGCATACTCTTTTGTTTTGTTATCCATACCCTCACCATCATCCTCTATTGTTAGAGTAAGCAAGTCGTTCTTCCTGTCCTCTATTATCATTATATTTATATTTTTTGCTTTTGCCCTTATTGAATTTTCCGTTATATCAAGAATATGTAAGGAAATATCTTCCATTTAAATAATTACTTTTCTTCCATTTTCTTTACAGAGGCACTTCCGGATTTCTTCAAATGTGCTCTCCTTCATCAGAAAACAAGAGTATCGTTTGCCAATATCATTAATAAAATGTGCATCAGATGAAGTTAAAAATACAAAATCCTTACCTGTGTTAATTTTATCTCTCATAGAAGGTTCAATTATTTCAAGTGCGTCCAATTTAAGACCTTCAGGTATGAACCCCAGGTTTGCTATGATACTGAAACTTTCTCTGTCAACATGAGCGGCAATGGCAATACCATTAAATTTATGTATTAAATCAACCACTTCCTCAACTGACATTTCTGTAGCACCTATAAGTAGCTTGTTATTAAAACCGAGAACCTCATCATTTTCATTGACAACTACCTGGAGACCGTATCGTTCTTCATCATTAACTCCATCTAAATTTGAGTAAACAGCCTCCTGCATGAAAAACAAATCTCTTTTGTTTCCGAACAGACCCAGAATATGAACCTCTTCCCTGGATGTGATTTCAATACCTCCAATAGCCTTTATTCCTTCTATATTAGCAGATTTTTCCATTGCAGGAAAATTTTCTGCTGAGTTATGGTCGCATATTCCTATGATATCAAGCCCTTTCTTTTTAGCCTCCTTTATTATATTCCTTGGAGACATTTCCAAATCTCCACATGGAGAAAGACAGGTATGTATATGCATGTCGGCTTTAAATTCCTTCATATCACCTGATTCCAATTTCATGTAATCTTCCAGCAACTTCATAGGTTAATAACTTGCTGATCATTACAGGTATTTTTTCTTCTTTCGCCTTCTTCAGCGTTTCTTCCTCCGGCTTTCTTCCGTTAACGATTATTATTCCTGAAAGCTCCTTTGAACTTGCAACCGCTATGATGTTTTGATGAATTTGTAAAGTAACCCATATATTTCCTTTTTTTGAATTTGCAAGGACATCACTTAATAAATCGCCTGCATATCCTCCGGTAACTTCTCTTTCAAGAAACTTTTCACCTGATATAACTTTTAAGTCTAATGTCTTTACAATATCTCTAATCTTCATTTTTTAAAGTATATATAACAAAATTCAAATTTGTTCCTTCATTAATCTTACTTTCCAAAGTCATCTCATCTGAATAATTCTTAATATTTGGAAGCCCCATCCCTGCACCAAATCCCAATTCTCTGACCCAGTCAGGTGCAGTGGAATAACCCTTACGCATTGCTTTCTTTATATCAGGAATTCCCGGACCTGAATCAATTGCATTTATCATTATTTTATCTGGCTGGATCTTTGCTACAAGTTCTCCCTCAGGAGTGAAAATAACTATGTTCATCTCGGCTTCGAAAGCTGCAATTGCAACTCTTCTTATTGTATCCGGCAAGAATCCCAATCTAAATAAATTCTTTCTGAGCTTACTGGTTTGTTCTCCTGCTTTATTGAATTCACCTCCTTTTATATAGTACTTCAAAATCAGAGTAGAATTGTCCGAGACTATATCTTCAAAAATATGACTTGCTCTGTATGTATGAATTTCTTCTTTATGATAATCAATCTCAAGTTTTTTCAGCAAACCCTCTATGATATCCCCCTTTGTTATAATTCCAACAAGTTTCTTTTTATCTCTGTCAACAACGGGGAATCGGCCATAGCCACTCTTCTCAAATTTACCTACCACCTGAACAATGGGCTCATCCGAATAAACTGTAACAACATTTTTTGTCATCCAGTTTTCAACTTTTTCATCAATTCCTCCATCTCCAAGAATGCAAATTATAAAGTCTTCTATGGTTATAATTCCAACCAGCCTGTCATCATCCAC
>JBDRNO010000242.1:0-11710 GCA_043811005.1 Bacteroidota bacterium
CATCATTAACACCGTCTTTATTTGGAGAGAATGTATTAGGAACAAAGAAAATAAACGCTCCTTCTATAGTGACTGTCTTAGTAATGCTATCTATACACCCGTTAGAAGTGCTTACCAACAATCTTACCCGGTACATGCCAGGGACAGAATCAGGAAAGATATATACCGGGTCTTGAAGTGTTGAAGCATCTAATCCGGAAAAATCCCAGTTCCAGTAACTGGCCAACAAACTTTGATCAGTAAAAATAATGGTGGAAGAAAGAGTAGAGGCGGTCCAGGGGAAGGCGGTAAAGCCGGCTGCAGGTGCAGCATACACATTGATATAATTGGTATCTGTTAGTGAGACGGTACAGCCGTTTACATCTGTAACGGTAAGTGTTACATCATAATTACCCGCATCGTTATACGTATGTGTGAACGGTTCACAACTATTGATAGGGTCACCTCCTTCTCCTACATCCCAAACGCAATTTGCACTGTTTGCAGTGAGGTTGCTGAACAGCACATTGAGCGGTTCACATCCATCAACTTTATTTGAAGTAAAGCTCACGACCGGAGGTGGATTAATTCCTACGAAATAGCTGGCAGATGTTAAGCATCCGTTTGCATCAGTGACGGTTACATCATAAGTAGTTGAGAAAGAAGGTGAAAAAGTATTTGATGACCCCGTTCCTGAGGGGAGCCATGCATAAGTATAGGGTGCAGTTCCACTTACAGCAATAACAAATAGGGTGGTGCTGTCTCCTGTGCAAATAGAGTCATCTCCAGACATGGTTGCGAGCAATGGGGCTGGAGCTGTGAGCATAACCTGGGCTGTGATTGTGCAGCCGTTAGTATCTGTTACGGTAACAGTATAATTTGTATCACCTGATAACCCGGTGGCAGTGGCACCGGTACCACCAACAGGTGTCCATGTGTATGAGTAAGGAGGTGTTCCATTGTTTACTGTTACTGTAGCGCTCCCATCACTTGATGTATCACATAATGGATTTGTTGTAGAGGTTATATTAGCAGTAAGGGCAAGCGGGTCATTTAGCGTGATTGTGTCAGTGTCCGTGCATCCTAAGGAATCAGTTACAATGACCGAATAGGTAATTCCTGCGCTTAAGCCGGTTCCAACGGACCCTGAACCTCCTGTTGGCGACCATGAATAAGTATAGGGTACTACACCGCCAACGGCAGAAACCGTAGCAGTTCCATCTGATCCGCCTGTACAGCCTGGGTTGGTGCTGGCTGTTATATCAACGGTTAGAAAGGAAGCAGCCGTCAAAGTAACAATTGTGGAGCATGCATCCAGGATTGAGTCAGTAATTGAAATAGTGTATGTTACTCCACTGCAAAATCCTGTTCCGGTAGGTCCGCTACCTCCTGAAGGCGACCATGAATACGTAAATGGAGGAGTTCCACTTAACATGCTTACTGTTGCCATGCCGTCACAAAAGCCTGCACATGTCGGGCTGGTTGTGGATGTAATAATTGGTGTGCAGCTACAGAAGAGAGGTGTTACAAGAACATCATCCGTTTCAACTATTATAGAGCCATCACAATTGGTATATGTTACCTGGCTTGTGTATGTAGTTGGAAGAAACGGACACACATTTACTATGGCTCCTGTTCCTATTTGTGTAATGCCTTCATACCATTCAACCACATAATTAGGAGTGCCATCTGGTGTGAATCGCCATGCTTCATTGCTTGCCGTCCATGAGCCGGTGTTCCTTCCCGGTGGAGTTACTCCTGCAGTTCCTGTAGAATTCTGAATACCTATAACCGCATTACCGCTATTCCATGTGGAACAGGTTGGCTTATCATCTATGTAAACCTCAATAACGTTTGTTGTTTCATACAAAACTATTTGCTGAGTAGTTGTTATGTTGTTACAATCAAAATGAGGAATATCATAATAGTTGATAACAAAAGTACGGCAAGGAGCTGTACCTAAAATTGCATAGTTTATATCGTTGCCTGCTCCTGTCCAGGTAACAGACGGGTCTATATCATGATAAGCCCCATTAATTGAATTAGGGTATGGAGGAAGTGTTGTAGTAGGTATTGATGCACTGAACATCCATTCGCAATACGCTCCTGCCAATGAAACATCAAACGATATCACTCCGTTGGCTCCTACAACAAGTTGATTATAGTAAGTTCCATAGAAACAAAAGTTGAAAGGGAGAGTGATAACGCCTGACCATATATCGTCATCCCCAATAATAATTGATGTACCGCCGGTAAATGAATAAGGAGGAGCAAAAGTTACTGAAGAAACCGTATAGGTGGTTGTTTCACCTGTTTCCAGGAAAGTTGCAGTTAAGTCTACACAGGATGGTCCACCACAAGGTATGGTAATGTCCGTGCCTGCATCAACATTGGGACATCCGGGCGCCTGGCAAAAAGCATTGAACTGTATACCAAAACATAGAATTAAAAAAATAAAGAATTTGTTTTTCATTGCTACAAAGATAATAAAAAAACACAAACTCCCAATGTTATTTATTCTATCGCCATTTATTATGAACGTTCCTGTGTTGAAAACCAAACAGATAGTTTTCTATAATTAACGCAAGTTGCCACTCAAGTTAATTAGAATCTGTTGATAAAGTCCTGAATTTTGTCCGCCTCTGGTAGCTAAACCCTGAGGGTTTTAATACACTACTCCGTTATTTCCCGTAATAAACAAATGGAGCCCAATAGAAAGGCGCTTTCCAGACCGGCTCATAAGCACCGTTAATGAAATTGCGCTTAACCTGGTTGATAGCCCCTGAATAGCTGTAATTCTGCTTCTGTACCAGGTTATATACATCTGTCATGAATTGTGCTGTAGATCTGTCAGAAACGCTCCACAGCGATACGGATATCCCGTTGGCACCTGCTATGATGAATGCCTGTGATAGCCCCACCACGCCTTCACCACTGTAGATCTTTCCCAACCCGGTCTCACAGGCAGATAAGTTTACAAAATCAGCTTTGATGTCGAGCTTTGCGATCTCACCCATACGCAGGTAACCGTCTTCGGAATCTTTTCCAGGCAGATCATCAAATTGCGACAGGATCAGAGCCGAAAGTTCGGGTATCTCGGGGATGGTCGTACCATGAGTAGAAAAATGCAGCACTTTGTATTCGGATAATTTTCCCTTTTCAGATAATTCTTTAATATTATCTTCTTTTACCTGATTACCTGTTATTGTATCAATACCAGGGATAATACTTGCCATAGCCCTCACCTCTGCCAAAGTACCGCTTAGGTTGCTCCATTTACCATAACCAAGTGATTCGTATTCTGATCTTAGTGACTTTTTGTCTCCTGCCATAGCAATATCAACACTCCTCCTGATTTGTACCAGCTCCCCCCTGCTGAGATGACCTGCTCCTCTCTCTTCCTTGTTGTATGCCAACATCTCGCTGCTTATTAAGTCATCAGCCAATCTCATGTCCGCTTCATAAGTGTCCGCGTTATATACTGCTCCGCCAAAGGCGAGAACCGGCTTACGGTTTGAAGAATAATCACGTTTCTTAATTATATCAAGAACACTTAATGATTGTGCATAAGAAATATCATGATTCTCCACAAAATATTTCCCATTATCATCCACCAACGTTTCAAATGGCAGGTATCCCAATACACCATCAGGTACTATGATGATCTCCTTCTTGTCTTTTACTGATGCATATAACGGTTTTATCAAAAACACGTAAAGCAGGTTTCCTAACTTATCTGCTTTCCTTATCTCACTGCTTGACGGTGACAGGATCATCCTCCTGTAATAATCAATGATAAAGCTGAATATCTTATTTTCAAGATCAATATCCTGCTCAGTAATTATTTCGGGCTTATCGTTCCGGTTAAATCTTTCCAGTTCTGCTTCATTTAGTTTAAAGGACAATCTGGTAGTTATTTTCTCGCCTAATTGAGAAAAAACATTATCTATGAACTCTTTTTTCTTCCCTTCAAGTGCAATGATATTTTCTTTTGTGATGGCGATCCTGGTAAGGTGAAGGTTGTCAATGGTAGCATAGATTATTACTGCAACATCATCTCGGAGATTATCCCTGATATAATCTATTGCGGGTATCAATACTATATTCTCTAATTGTGATATCTGTTCTGCCATCACCTTGGAACGGCTCATCTCGATTGCCTGGAAGGCACTGCCTATCTTCTGATATTTAATATAAGTTGAAATAAGGTCATCATAAGTATGGATCTGGCTGGCAAGGTAATCCCTTTTTGCCTCTAAAGGAGCTTTTTTTCGTATCTCTTCCTTAATATTAATAGCTTCTGTATAATATTTTATTGCATATTCATAATGCCCGCTTCCTGCAAGACAAGCCGCTATGTTATTTAGGATGGTGGCTTTGTCATCAAGATTTCCGATCTTATCAATTACTTCAATTGACTTAAGAATTTGTTTCAATCCCTCTTCAAACTCACCTGTTTCAATTAATACCGTACCAAGACTATACATATCAAAGGCAATACTCTTTTCCTTTCCGTACTTTTTATCCATTCCAATAGCAAGCTCAAAATAAACAAGGGCTTCTTCAAACTTATTCAATGTCTTGTACAGATCACCAATATTATAATAATAAGATGCAAGCTCATCTTCCAATTTCAGCTCTTCAGCTACTTGCTGAGCTTTTTCGAAGTACTTCAAGGCATCATCATATTTTCCTATCTGAAGATAGATCATACCGGTATTGTTGTATATATTCGGAGCTTTTGCTTCATACCCTGGTTTTACAGCAATTTTTAATGCCTGCTCATAGTAATTCAAAGCTTTGTCATATTTTCTCCAGGCATCATATAAAGCCCCGATATTATTATAGTTATCAATGATCCCCTTCTCATTTCCGATACGATTGTTTGTCTCCAATGACTTTTCATAATAGTTCAGGGCTTTATCATATTTTCCCCATTCGTGGTAAACCAAACCTATATTGTTTAACCTGCCTGCCACTTCAATTTCCTGCTTTATCTCAGCGCTTACCTGTAATGATTGCTTATAATATTCTATTGCTTCTTCGTATTTGTACCAGTACTGGTATGAAACGGCTTTTTTGCTTAGATACAGAGCACGATCTTCCTTGTTCCCTGATTTTTCAGCCATATCAATAGCTTTATCATAATACATTACGGCTTTACCAAATTTATGGAGGTCGTTATTGACGATAGCTAAACTATAATAGATCTTTTCCTCATCTGACCTGTTATTACTTTTCTGACTTAATTCCAGCGCTTTCAGGTAATATTCTTCGGCTTTGTCAAATATTGTCATATAGCAATAGCAATAACCAATCAATGTATACATATATGATATTTCATCCAGCCGGGGTCTGCTGCTATTATTTTCTTCTTTAACGCTCTTCAGGAACAGGTCTATGGCTTTATTACAATTGCCTTTTTCTTTCAGTTCCCATGCCTGTGTAAAATATTCAACAGACCTTATATAATATGAGTATACATTATTAAATTCATCCCTTACCCAGTCAAGTTCTTCCCTGCATGCTTCTGCTTTCCAACCTTTCTTTATGAATAGTTCCATATCCGTAATAAATCCTTCATTAAATTCCTTTTCTGAAGTTAATAATTGTAATGCTTTACTGTAGTAGTCCCGGGCTGTTTTCTGATCACCCGTTAAAAGGTATGTGTGACCGGTATTAAAATTCCACCCGGGATATTCCGGATATAGTTCATTTGCTTTATTAATGTACTCTCTGGCTTCCATATATTTTTCCTGTAATATTTTTAACCAACCAATATTTCCATAAGAAAAGGGGAAAGCAGGCGTCAAACGGATAACTACCTCCATGTCTGCTATTGCCTCTTCGAATTTCTCCAATTCTCCGTAAATAATCGCCCTGGACCAATATGCATCTGACTGTTTATCGTCAGCATTTATGATATTACTATATATCTCTACCGCTTTTTCTTTATTGCCGGAGTTATAATATTCTACGGATTGATTATAAAGGTCCTCAAACTGTTTATCATAATTTTGGGCGTATAAACAGGAGTGCAATAGTGCGTAAAGAAAGAGGAATATAATATTAATGACTTGATTCATTTAGATTTTCGTTTAATTGGGTTTTTTGAATATAACTTCGTAAATTCATTAAAAAAAATGCCACACCTGTGTCCGCCAGCTGGCGGACTCCGGCTTTGCTCTGCTGAAGCTACCTTGCTCTGCCGAAGCGGCTACGCGAAGGCGATGCGCGAAAGCGATGTGCGCAGGCACAAAATCCCGCAAATTTTTTTAAATCCGTGTTAAAAATAAAAAAATATTAGTTGATCTTATTCGAAAATTTCTTTTTTGATTTATTATCTTTGTAGTGTTACTTGAAAGAACATATATTTATATAAAATTATTTTTTCTCATTAACTAATACCCAAACATCATGAACAGGATCAAGCATTTAAAAAGCAGGAACAGCCGTAACCTCTGGTTTATATTTTTTTTCCTTATTTCTTCATTATATACTTCCTATACCCTTGCCCAGAGTTGGCTAAACACCGCCACGCGTTTAGATATTGATCCCGTATATACTCCCTTTTACCATGGTGTGGCTTCAGGGGATCCCTTATCTGACAGGGTTATAATATGGACAAGGGTCACACCTGATACTATCACAACAGGCGATATTGATGTGAACTGGGGAATAGCTCTTGATACTAATTTTATCCAGGTTATTAATTCAGGTATAGTATACACCAATGATGCTGTTGATTATACCGTAAAAGTGGATGCTACAGGCTTACAACCAAATACCTGGTATTACTATAAATTCAATGCACTCGGAAAAAACTCACTTATCGGCAGAACAAAAACCGCCCCTACCGGTGATGTGGATAGTATTCGTTTTGCAGTAGTTTCAGGTTCACACTTTGAGCACGGGTATTATAATGCTTACGAGAGAATTACTAACAGGAATGACATAGATGCCGTTCTTCACCTGGGTGATTACATCTATGAATATGCTGCAGGCGGGGGATACACTAATGATACGGTAAGGATACATGATCCTGAACACGAAATATTAACTCTTGGGGATTACAGGATCCGGTACTCACAATACCGTTTAGATCCTCAACTAAGGGGGCTGCACCAGCAATATCCCTGGATCATAGTCTGGGATGATCACGAGACAGCAAACAATTCATGGACCAGTGGTGCCGAGAACCATGACTCAACCTCTGAAGGTAGCTGGGCAGACAGAAAAGCCGCTGGCGTGCAAGCATTTTTCGAGTGGATTCCCATTAGAAAACCAAGCCCAAGCGATAACCATATCTACAGGGAATTCAGCTTTGGAGACCTATTTGACTTGATCATGCTCGATACCAGGTTGGAAGGCCGTGACGAACAATTGGCAATGTGTTCAGATCTTGACGACACTGCCAGGAAAATGCTTGGTGATCAGCAATTCAACTGGATGACCAATCAGCTTACCGGTTCAACCGCTCAATGGAAGATTATTGGCCAGCAAGTGATGATAGCGCCTTTGGAAGCCAATTTATGTTTCCCTTTTATAACTAAATCTGCCGTAAACACCGACCAATGGGATGGTTATCCTGTTGTAAGAGACAAATTATTTAATTGTATTATGGATAGTAACATCACCGATGTAGTTATATTAACAGGCGATATTCACACTTCATGGGCAAATGATCTGCCATTAGACCCCGGCACTTATGATCCGGGTACCGGAGCCGGTTCGGTTGCTGTGGAATTTGTTACAACAAGTGTCACATCTGCTGCTCTTCCATTAGATCTTTCACTCATTGGCGTACCTACTATTAAACTCATTAATCCACATATAAAATACATCAATCTGGATGATAAGGGCTATAACATTGTGGACATCAACAAATCCCGGACACAATCCGACTGGTATTTTGTGACAACGGTTGACACCCTGTTATTTGAAGAACATTATGAGGAGTCATGGTATGTTAATGACACTGAAAGGTTCCTGAACGGAACAAGCACTCCCTCTGAACGTCCTGGTCCTTTACAACCGCAGGCGCCATTATTGCCGAAAAATACAAATGCTCCACTGGCAATTAATGATATAGCTACAACAGATTCATCAGTTACGGTTGTGATTGATGTCCAAAATAATGATTCAGATCCTGATGGAGATCCATTAGTGACAACTATCATCTCTGGACCAAATAACGGTACTGCAAATGTGCTGAACGGAGACAGCATAGAATATACTCCTAATGCCGGTTTTACCGGAACTGATACTATCGTTTATATAGTTTGTGATAATGGAATCCCTCCCCTGTGTGATACGGCAACCGTGATCATTGCTGTAAATTCTACTGTGGGTATTGAAGAAGCGGTTGTCTATAACAACAATATTGTACTGTTTGGCATTTATCCCAATCCCTTCAATGATAATATTTTATTGCAATATTACGTGTATCAGCCAACAGAAGTACATCTGCAATTAACTGATATTTCAGGAAAGGTTGTACTGGCTGAAAACTTTGGCAAAATAAATAGGGGGCTTCATGTTACCGGCATAGATTGTAATGAGTTTGCCGCAGGCACTTACATCCTTACCCTTGAATCAGGAAATAAGGTTTGTAAAAGGAAGGTGGTTAAATATTGAAATTCCGATACGATTAATTATACAAAAGTATTATGAAAACAATCACATTCATTTTAATTGCATTTTTCCTATTTAGCAATTTATTAATTGCACAAGAAGATGAAAAAAGTAATGAAACAAGAAAATATGAAATAAGAGCCGGTTTCTTGATCCAGACTTATGATAACTCTGACTTTTATAATATCGACAGGTATCATGTCGAATATATTAACAATAATGGTCAAGATGTTATCTGGTATGTTGGTGTAGCTCCTGAATATAATTTTGGGTATAGTCTTGAAGTTTTAATGCAAAACAAGAAACATAAAAAGATAAACCTAATAATTGGGGGATTATATATAAGTGGATGGACAGAGAATAGCAATATTGAAATGACAGACAGCATCTTTATAGATTATATTTATAGTAGTTTTTATGGAAGTGGTTTATATACAGGAATTAACACAAAGGTTGGCACAGATAAAATAGGTATAGAAGCAAATATTTGTTTAGGATATTTTTCTTTCGGTAGATATATATATGGACGGGGTGACATTCCTGATTTTTTTGAGCATGAAGCATTTTCTTCTTTAGGTGGTCTTTTTAATTTTGGGACTTACATAAATTTTGGATCATTAAATTTCAATATCTCTTTCCAAACCTTAAATTCCGGTTACAAGGATAAAAATATAGTTATTTCAAAGGGTGTAAAA
Source organism: Bacteroidota bacterium (assembly GCA_043811005.1). Taxonomy (GTDB): domain Bacteria; phylum Bacteroidota; class Bacteroidia; order NORP154; family NORP154; genus JBDRNO01. Next base: position 9,309 of record JBDRNO010000242.1, read on the forward strand.
GCTGGTTTGGGAATTAAGTTCTAAAGATTCCTCATATAATCATTTTTCACCGATTAGTAGAAAAATAATTATTTTTCAAAACGAACATGAAAAGTAACAATATTTCACGGATAATAACTGTTTTTCACGAACGTTTAGCACCTGAAAGAGGCATTTTAATACTGTTTAAAATCATGTATATATTTTTCAAAACATCCAAAAAGTTAATCCCTCCTCTTACCTTATTCATATTTTGTTTCACTATGCTGGCATTTGTAACCAAAAACATAAACCAGGATAATGAAAAGCTCAAAGACGGCTTATATGCTGAAATGAACACTTCTAAAGGTAAGATACTGTTGTATTTAGAATTTGAGAAAGTCCCGATGACTGTAGCTAATTTTGTTGGCATTGCAGAAGGGACTATTAAAAATTCCGCCAAAGGATTAGGAGTACCGTTTTATGACGGGCTTATATTCCACCGTGTTGTGCCAAACGGTATCATCCAGGGCGGAGACCCCGAAGGTAACGGCTTTGGAGGACCGGGTTATCAATTCAAGGATGAATTTCACCCCGCATTGAAGCACGACCGTGCAGGTATTCTTTCAATGGCAAACTCAGGCAAGAACACCAACGGAAGCCAGTTCTTTATCACCCACAGGGCTATACCCAACCTCGACAAGAAACACACGGTGTTTGGGCATGTGGTGGAAGGGCAGGATGTAGTGGATGTCATTGCCGAGGGAGATGTCATAAAAAGTGTACGTATCATCAGGGTTGGTGAAGCCGCGAAGAAGTTTGACGTTTCAGAACATTTTACTGATAAGGACAGGAAGAAGCTGTAACTCCAAGCGATAGTATCGCTACAAGCAATGCTATCGCTTATATTACTAAAAAGCCGGAAAAATGAGAGAAGTGCATATTTGCGCCTTAAAAATGCACATTCAGTGAAAAAAGCCCAAGCGGGCTGGCTATAATTTGCATACCCTCTGAAGTAAATTTATCTTCAGTTACAACCGGATAATAATAACTTGAAGACTTATAAGTTCCTTTGGATTGATAAGATATAAAATCAATCCTTGTCTCTGTGCTGATTGAAAGAGAATTATTAAGAATGAACTTCACACCAACAACCGGTCCGGCTCCAAAGCCGTAAAAGCTGTTCTCGTTTTCATCCTTATACCAGGTGTCAGTAGACATTCCACTAGTATAAGTCATTTTTTCTTCCGAAATGTACTTTTGCTCCGATAATTTTGCTACAGCATCTATACCGTAATAAAAAAGTGTTTTTTTAATTTCGGGTTTCAATTATGGGAATTGCTACTCAAAATGAAGAAGAAAGGGTTGCAGAGGCATTAGACAAGCTTTAGGAAGTCAGAAGGTCTAAATTTACCAACTTTCCAAAAGTTTCAAACAATTGGAAAGTTCACTTAATATCCGCTATAACCGTAAGGTGAAAACAAGCGGGTTGGGTATTTGCATTAAGGTGGATGGTCTTCTTCAATGCCCCTGGTGGGTTGTCACCCGTCAGCTCAACCTTTATTTCTCCTGTTCCGCCCTGGGGAATGGGATCTCTGGGCCATGAAGTGGCTAATGTGCCGGGATCTCCTTTGACATTGGTAAATTTTAACGGTTGACTTCCTGTGTTTGTAAATTTAAAGGTATGGCTTGGTTTTGCACTTGCACTTAAAGTACCTAAGTTAACTTCCAATTGCTCAAAAGTCATAGTTGTGCCCGGTGGATTTTGCTGAACAGGATTGATAGGAACAGAAGTCGGCTGCTGCTGCCCCGGGGTTATGGGAATTTTATTATCCGGTTGAATTACCCGGTCCCTGGTAATTGTATCGGTGGCTTTATTAGAAGATATCTTTACAACTGTCTGTATAATAAGAACAACAGCGATGATCCCTAATAAAGCTATTTTTAATTGTTCCGTTCTCTCTTTATTCATGTTTATTATTATTTATTAATAAAAAAATTTGTGAAACTAATCAGTATGTTAAATTGTTGTTTAAAATGCAATCTGTTAAAAACAGTTAATAACGGTTAACATCGGTTAATATCGGTTACTTTAACACCTTGTTTTTGCTTAACGATAAATATAGTAAGCGCTGTTCCCCTTAAACTAAAAATTGTCTTATGTAACCGTTATTAACCAGTATTAACTAATATTAACCGATATTAACTGATAGTAATTGACTATAATTTGGATATATGGAATTATTAGTTGAGAAATTAATATGACTGATTAGTTGCAAATTTGTTAATTTTCAGTTCTAAGCAGAGCTTACCAATTCTGATTTAAGGTAACTTTCTATCTCCTGGAAATATTTATCTTCCATGGTATAGATGGTTATTTGCAAGGTATAATTGTCATTAGTTTCCTCAAGAAGTTTTATTTGTGGTTCTCTTTTTAAAGATGC
>JBDRNO010000243.1:0-8283 GCA_043811005.1 Bacteroidota bacterium
GCAAAAAGCAGTTGTATCATCTACAATGATAACAGGTTTAATTGTTATAATCTCGGTAATTTGAACAGTATCTGAAGTTGCAGGACACCCGTAAATATCATAGGCAGTAACGAAATAAATCCCCGCCACATTAACATATATTGACGTATCTGTCCCGCCATCAGACCATGCATAAGAATAATCCGTGATAGGGTTCAGGGAGAGCAAAACACTGTCATCAACAGTACAAAAAGCAGTTGTGTCATCCACGATGATAACCGGCTTAATTGTTATGATCTCGGTAATTTGAACAGGATCAGAAGTTGCAGGGCACCCGTAAATATCATAGGCAGTAACGGAATAAGCCCCTGCAACATTTACATATATTGATGTATCAGTCCCGCCATCAGACCAAAGATAGGAATAGTCCGGTGCCGGGTTAAGGGAGAGCATAACGCTGTCATCAACAGCACAAAAAGCAGTTGTGTCATCAACAACTATAATCGGCTTAATGGTTATAATCTCGGTGATTTGAACAGTATCGGAAGTTGCTGGACATCCGTATTTATCATAAGCTGTAACATAATAATCACCTGCCACATTAACATATATTGACGTATCTGTCCCTCCATCAGACCATGCATAAGAATAATCCGTGATGGGATTGAGGGAGAGCATAACGCTGTCATCAACACTACAAAAAGCCGTTGTGTCATCCACGATGATAACCGGCTTAATGGTTATGATCTCGGTGATCTGAACAGGATCAGAAGTTGCTGGACATCCGTATTTATCATAAGCTGTAACATAATAATCACCTGCCACATTAACATCTATTGACGTATCTGTTCCGCCATCAGACCATGCATAAGAATAATCCGTGATAGGATTCAGGAAAAGCAAAACACTGTCATCAACAGTGCAAAAAGCAGTTGTATCATCTACAATGATAACAGGTTTAATTGTTATAATCTCGGTAATTTGAACAGTATCTGAAGTTGCAGGACACCCGTATATATCATAAGCCGTAACGTAATAATTCCCTGCAACATTCACATATATTGATGTATCTAAGCCGCCTTCAGACCATGCATAAGAATAATCCGTGATAGGGTTCAGCGAGAGCAAAACACTATCATCAACAGTACAAAAAGCTGTTGTGTCATCCACAATGATAACCGGTTTAATTGTTATGATCTCGGTGATCTGAACAGGGTCAGAAGTTGCGGGGCATCCGTAAATATCATAAGCCGTAACAGAATATACTCCTGCCACATTCACATATATTAAAGTATCTGTTCCGCCATCAGACCATGCATAAGAATAATCCGTGATAGGATTCAGGAAAAGCAAAACACTGTCATCAACAGTACAAAAAGCAGTTGTGTCATCAACAATGATAACCGGCTTAATTGTTATGATCTCGGTGATCTGAACAGTATCGGAAGTTGAAGAACACCCATTTTTATCATAAGCGGTAACGTAATAATCACCTGCTACATTCACATATATTAAAGTATCTGACCCGCCACCGGACCACACGTAAGAATAATCCGATACCGGGTTCAGGAATAGTAAAACGCTGTCATCAACACTACAAAAAGCTGTTGTGTCATCAACAATAATAACCGGTTCGGGTATGTAACAAGCGGATTTAGCAATCCAAGTATTTAAACGATCAAAGCCGATAAGGTGGATACTATCAAAATCTATTTCACTCGTAAAATTTCCGATCGTGAAAGTATTGCCAAGGGAGTCAATATCAATATCGTTCACTACACTTCCAAATTCTCCTCCGATATGTTTAACCCACTGGATCGTTCCATTACTATCTGCTTTTGCCATAAAAGAATTATATGGACCTGTACTAATTAACGAAAAAGTGTCTAAACTTAAGGTATCTTGAAAAACCCCGGTTAAATATATATTGGAAGAGGGATCAGCGCCAAGCGCTATACCGAAATTAGCATAATTTCCTTTCCATAACTTTACCCATTTCAGATTTCCGTCAGTGTCATATTTTGCCAGAAATGTATTTTCTGTTTGCCCGGCAACAACATATTGACTTCCAAACCATACCGTATCAATGATCGCACCTGTAATATAAAGAGAACTGTCGCCTGTCCAGATTATATCTCCGGCATAATCCCCGTATATGCCCCCTATGCTCCGTGTCCATATTAAATTTCCATCAGTGTCATATTTAGCAATAAAAATATCCTTTTCCCCTTTAGCTATCATTGTATTAGTATCAAGGGAAAAAGTATCGGTGAAATTTCCCGCAACATATATGTAGTTGCTATTATCAACAGTGATATGTGAATTCATATTATAATCACCCCCGCTATGCACAACCCAGATAATATTACCATTATTGTTATATTTAGCTAAGAAAAATGTTTTTGATCCGGCGCTTGAAACAGATACCGTATCAAAATAAGCGGAATCGGTAAAATATCCTGACATAAAAACAGATGAATTAACGGTTACCACATCTTCTGCCTTATCATTACCTTCACCACCTGCCTGTTTTATCCACAAACCATTACCAAGAGAATCGAACTTTGCTAAATAGATATTATTGATGCCTGTCATTACATTACCCAACAAAGTATCTCCTTCTAAAATTATATTAAAATTAAAAGAACCAACTGCGAAAATATTGTCATTAAAATCAACATCAATAGCGACTGCCTCATCTAAACTTTCACCTCCCCATGTTTTTATCCACCTTTTATCGCTATTTGTATTCATTGAAACAATATAACAATCAGGTTCATTGACAGTGTCTGGCATAAATTCATATAAAGTATCATTCTTAAAGAAAAGAGTATCAAAATAAATTCCGATGGCATAAACATGGTTATGAGAGGAAACCGTTACTCCGTTTCCTAACACTTTATTATTCCCTGTGGCTTTTTCAGCCCATTCCCATTGCTGGGCAAAGGAGTTGGCGGTTAGCAGCAGGTATAAGAAAAAAAAAGTTGCAAGAAAGCCGTAGCTGCAGGAAGAGAGAAGACGGGGAATAAAGATCTTATTAATCTTTGAATGAAAATTTTGTAAAAAAATTATTAACCTTCTATAAGTCACCGTCATCTTTTTGTTATTGCGTTTTTACACAGTCCTTAAATATCCTGGCTATTGATATTTGAGTCCACTCTATTAAGTCATTTTTTTTACTTTTTATAGTGAACTGATATTTTGTTCTTATACGAATTTTGAAATAAGAGTCAGCAAAAGTATGAAGAATACTTTAATGACGTAGCTATGATTTTTCAATAAACCGGAAGCATTACTTTATAAAGGTTTTGATACATCCTTAAATCCTTAAAACTCCGTATCGTGATGTGTTTCAGAAATTATTAGTTGTCATTAATAGGACATAGCTACACAAATTTATTAAAAAGGAATTCGTGAAAATTAGTGTAATTCGTGGCAAAATATTAAAATTCCGATGCGTTTAATTAAATTTGCTCTTTCTTAAAACAATTTTAAAATGACAAAAATAACACAAGAAATCCCCAGGCGCCCGCCATTGGTTGAGTTTCCTCCTAAAGAAATGACAGAACTTATCCATAGCTTTACCCCGGAGCTTATTGCATCTTTTCTTGACGTAACTGATCTCAAAGCAGATACACAGGAAAAAAAGATGAGCAAGATGGCTGAATGGGCAAAGACATTGAAGTGTGCATCCGTATGTGTAAATCCCGTTGAGGGTTCTGATATTTTACCCTCGCTTCTTAAGGGAAGCCCTGTCAAAGAATGCTATGTGATTGATTTTCCGTTAGGCAAGCTTGATCTTGAGATGAAGGCATTAATGACTGAACATACGATCGAAAAAAGCCGCAAGATCCGCGGACAAGGCAAAGGACATATTGATATAGATATGGTGATAAATGTTGGCCGTTTCAAGAAAGACTCATCTTATACTCTTGAAGAGATCAATGCTGTTTGTGATTCTGCTGATGGTGAGCATGTAAAGGTTATTATAAGATCTTCTGAATTAACCGAAGAAGAAATTTATAAAGTTTCTAAAATTGTTGCTTCATCAAAAGCTCAATTCATAAAAAATTCAACCGGCATGGATTCTTTTGGCGCTTTACCTGAACATATCAGGATCATGCGGGAAGTTGTCGGGCCAAACTTTGGAGTTAAAGCTGCCGGAGGCATCTCAGATGCCATGACAGTTATGAGGTTGTTTTATGCAGGGGCGCGCGACAAAGCACTCCATTCCCCTGATCTTTTCAGGATTGGAACAAGCAAACCTTTAAATATCGTCTCCTCAATGGGCTGGTTGCTCCATTCCACTGAAGATTGGGTGAAGGCAGGAGTTATTCCCTGTACGATCTGCCCTTATCATCATTATAAAAAAATGCGCGTGGAATTACGGGAGTATAGCAACCTGCGCTGCAGTACCTGTAAACACCGCGAATATCTTAAGCATAAGGATTTTTAAGCGATTATGGTTGTAAAAACGATAACATGTTATCGTAAATTATACTCAGCAAACATGAAAATGCAAACAATTACTCCACCGAAGTACGAAAAAAATACGAACTTACGAACTACGAACGGTTCGTAGTTCGTAAAAAATTCGTAATTCGATGAAATAATAACTTTCTTGCAAACTCAAACAGCATCAGTATATCTAATAAAACAAACCTATGCAAACGATAAAAGGTGGCTATCATGGCCGTTTATTACGAGTAGATCTCACAAACCGTAAAACTGAAATTGAAGATATCCCTGAACAGATCCTCATAAATTATATCGGGGGACGTGGCCTGGGGGTTAAGCTTCTATATGATGAAATGCCTAGGGGCGCAGATGCACTTGGGCCTGATAATATATTGTATTTTGTTACCGGCACCCTTAATGGCATTAATGCACCTGCTACAAATCGTTTTTCAGTGGTTACCAAATCACCATTGACAGGCGCTATTGCCGGTTCCAGTTCAGGGGGGCATTTTGGGTTCAACCTTAAGGCAACCGGTTTTGATGCTGTCGCTATTGAGGGTATTGCAGATAGTCCCTGTTATTTATATATAAATGGCGAAAAAGCAGAAATACTTGATGCCGGAGACCTCTGGGGCATGGATGTCCATAAAACAACAGATGTACTTCTTTCTAAAACAAAATCAAGAGCTGGCGTAGCATGCATCGGTCCTTCCGGTGAAAATAAAATTCTGTTATCCGCAATTATGAATGAAAAGAATCATGCCGCAGGACGTGCTGGCGTTGGCGCTGTTATGGGTTCCAAAAAACTTAAGGCAGTGGTTGTTCATGGAAGCAAAAAAACTCTTGTAGCAAATAAAGAAGCAACTGATACAGCGATCAATGAATGGCGGACTTATATTGGCGAAGCGCCTCTTACAAAAGACACTCTGAAAGAATATGGGACACCTGTCCTTGTGGATATTATAAATAGTTTAGGCGCTTTCCCAACCCGTAACTTCCAGGAAGGTGTTTTTGTTGATGCAGAATCTATTTCTGCAGTAACCTTCAAGGAGCTCTATTTTGTGAAAAGGCAACCCTGTCATGGATGCCCGATTGGTTGTGCCCGTCTCACGCATACTCCGACAAGAGAAGGCAAAGGGCCTGAATATGAAACAATCTGGGCTTTTGGCGCTTTATGCGGTATTAATGACCTGGAAAAAATAATACATGCCAACTATAATTGTAATGAATTGGGTATTGACACAATATCAACAGGTAATACGATTGCCTGTGCAATGGAGCTCTCGGAAAAAGGGCTTTTAGATGAGGAGTCCCGTAATCAAATTCGCTCAGACCTGGGGCGAGATTTGAAATTTGGCGATGCAGAGGCTATTGTCAGGTTTAGCGAGCTGATAGGAAAAGCTGAGGGCTTTGGCAAAATTCTTGGTATGGGAAGCGCCCGGTTATCTGCAAGGTATGGCAATCCGGAAGTTGCGATGCATGTGAAGGGCTTGGAATTACCTGCCTACGACCCGCGGGGATTTCAAGGCATGAGCATTGCCCTGTCAACCTGTAACAGGGGAGGGTGTCATCTTCGCGCTTTTTTGATTGGAGCAGAGGCGATAGCTACGCCTTTTGCTATTGATCGTTTTACAGGTTCCGGGAAAGCGGGAATAACAATACTTTACCAAAATTTAACTGCCATTATAGATTCAATTGGCGCCTGTATTTTTACCATTTTTGCCCTCAACCCTGAACTTTATGCTAATCTTATAAAATCAGTAACCGGGATAGAGCTTGATGGAAAAAAATTACTTGCTGCCGGTGAAAGAATATGGAATATTGAAAAGTTATTTAATTTACAGGAAGGGCTTACCCGCAAGGACGACACACTCCCTCCGAGAATCTTGCATGAACCCTTTAAATCCGGACATTCCAAGGGAATAACCGTTGATCTTGAGCCGCTTTTAGATGAATATTACAATATTCGCGGATGGACAAAGGAAGGGATACCAACTAAGGAAAAGCTTGTGGAATTGGGGATTGAGGATTAGGGATTAGGGAAAACCTTAAGAATCTATTATTAAATTCTTAAAAATAAAATTCCTGCTTCAGATTTACTTTCAGGAATTATCATATTTTCTTCTTGTAAGCCTTCCAAATGAAATTTTATTGCTTCATATATATTTTCTTCTGCTATTTCTTTGGTTTCTCCTGTTGCTATACAACCTAATAAATCAGGAGCATAAACACTATATCCCGTTTTTGTTTTTTCAAATATTATTAAGTATTTTTTCATTATTAATCTCTTTCGAATAAAATTGTCACTTGTCAAATAATCATCCCCGCTCCAACAGTCTCATTCGTACCTTCCTCAATCAAAATGACGCTTCCGGTTATGCGGTTTCTCCTGTAGCTATCGTAAAAGAATGGCTTGGTGGTTCTTATCGAGATCCTGGCAATTTCATTTAATCCAACATCCTTATCATCTTCAATCCTGTGCAGGTTATTGACATTTACTTTGTACCTTATGTCTTTGATGATACAGCGGGCATCCCTGGTTGTATGCTTAATAGCGTATTTGCCGTTGAGGGTAAGTTTTTTTTCGTTCATCCAGCAGACCATCATATCAATATCCTGCCCAACAAGAGGAACATTGTTTACCCTCACGATCATATCACCCCTGCTGATGTCTATATCGTCTTCTAACCTTATGGTTACAGCCATAGGCGCAAACGCCTCTTCAACGGGTCCTTCATAAGTATCAATAGAGGCAATCCTTGAAGTAAATCCCGATGGCAGAGCCACTACCTCATCCCCGGCTTTATACACCCCGCTGGCTATTTTCCCCGCATATCCGCGGTAATCGTGGTACTCCTTTGATTGAGGCCTGATGACATACTGCACTGGAAACCGGCAATCCACATGGTTGAGATCGCTTCCGATATGTATGTTCTCAAGCATATACATTAATATTGGGCCGTCATACCAATCCATGTTCTTTGACCTATTTACCACATTGTCGCCTTTTAATGCACTGATAGGGACAAAACGCACGTCCTTGACATCAAGCTTGGAAGCAAAAGATTTAAAGTCGGCTTTGATCTTTTCGTAAACCTCCTTTTTATAATCCACAAGGTCCATCTTGTTTATACAGATGATCATGTGCGGGATCTGCAGCAGGGAGGCGATGAACGAATGACGGCATGTCTGCTCCAGGATGCCGTTGCGTGCGTCAATCAAAATAAGCGCGAGATGCGCTGTTGAAGCGCCTGTTACCATGTTTCGCGTATACTGTACATGGCCGGGGGTATCAGCAATGATGAACTTCCTTTTGGGAGTGGCGAAATACCTGTATGCAACATCAATAGTGATGCCCTGTTCTCTCTCTGCCCTCAAGCCATCGGTTAAAAGAGCAAGATTAACATATTCTTCCCCCCTTTGCTCACTGGTACGCTTAATAGCTTCATACTGGTCTTTAAAGATTGATTTGCTGTCGTACAACAAACGCCCTATCAAAGTGCTTTTACCATCATCAACGCTGCCTACGGAAGTGAAACGAAGCAGTTCCATGTTCAAATATCCGTCACTATCGAGAGATTTCATAATTTACCGTAAAGGAATTTCAATTTTTTATGAATATATTTTTGGTGTCTATGTGTCTGGTGTCTATAAAGTCAAAGATTTTCAAAAATTTCAAATCTCAAATTTCAAATCTCAAATCTCAAAAAATGAACGATGAAGTATGAAAGAGACCTTGGTGAAAGATTGCTGCAGTTTGCGGTGGATGTTATTCTGTGTCTTCGCACAAGCGCATCCTTACCTCTATTCTCAACAAATTATCTACCCTATTACTTCTTTTTATCC
>JBDRNO010000244.1:0-4554 GCA_043811005.1 Bacteroidota bacterium
GCAAGGCTGTGATAATAACCTGCTTCTACCATAACGGCATCTGTTATTCCGGTGACCTCAACAGGTGTATGCCTGTAAGTTGTTGTACCATCACCAAGCAGACCATATTCATTACAACCCCATGCCAGGACACTTGCATCAGATAAAAGAGCAAGGCTGTAATAACCTCCTGCTGCAATCGCAACTGCATCAGTTATTCCGGTTACCTCAACAGGTGTATGCCTGTCTGTCGTTGTACCATCACCAAGCTGACCATATTCATTACTACCCCATGCCAGGACTCTTCCATCAGATAAAAGAGCAAGGCTGTGATAATAACCTGCTTCTACCATAACGGCATCTGTTATTCCGGTGACCTCAACAGGTGTATGCCTGTCAGTCGTTGTACCATCACCAAGCTGTCCATCATAATTACAACCCCATGCCAGGACTCTTCCATCAGATAAAAGAGCAAGGCTGTACTTATATCCTCCTGCAATTGAAATAACTGATGGGGAATCATGAACAATGGTGACAAGTCCCGTGGAATAAGCTGAAACTTCATGCTCTTCATCCTCTATGATTCCGTAAATATAATAGTCTCCTTCTGGTATGCTCAAAGTGTTCCATATATACGAACTGGTACTTTCAGAAAGATCCGACACAATAATAGTGCCGTCCAATCCTGAGCTGTTTAAATCATAGTAAAGACTAATCATTGCATCACTATCCGGATCACTTGCTTCGAACTCTATAGTATAGGAATTATCAGCTGTATCATCTACTCCATCAGGCTGGGTAATAGTAATGGTTGGCGATTCATTTACACTATGCTCAACAGTTACAAAACCACTACTGTAGTCATACCCGGTATCTGTTCCATCCGTGATTAATGCATATATATAGTAAGTGCCGTCAGGTAAGCTCGCAGTATCCCATTCATAGGCATCATCTTCATCATCTTCTGAAATTCCCGATACAATTAAAATCCCGTCATATCCAGTATCATCTGAATCATAATAAAGGGAAATTTCTGCATCACTATCATTGTCACTGTCTGTCCAGAGAAGGGTAAATGACGCGTCAACGGTATCATTATTTCCATCTGGCTCAAGAAGAGTAATTTGGGGAAGATTACCCGTACCACCAGAGTTTTCATCTCCAGAGGTACATGAAAAAATAATAACAAACAAACTTAAAATTAAACCTAATCGTTGCATAAATATCCTCCTTTGGTAGGGGCGCCTCCCTGTGGGCGCCCTTAAATGAGGGCAGGCACGGGTACCTGCCCCTACATTTTTTCTTTTTAACAGCCCATCAAGGGAGAGGATGTTGATTTTATTCTTACCTCAATGGTTACTAATGAAACTGCCTTGTTTTTTAATTCACATTTATTTTAATAATCGGTATTTATTGCATGCAGGCTGTAAAAACCCTGATCATCCAAATTCTCTCCTTCCACAAGAATGTAAATCCCGCTATAGGTGTCAAGGTCATAATCAGATAAATAAATTACAGCAGAGCCACTGCTGGACGTCTCAGTACCCAACGTTCCATAGTCTCCAGCATACACTGTAATAACAAAGTTTGATAATGTCGGACACTCAAGGTTAATTGTATAACTTAACTCTTGTTCATCACCTTCAGGTACAACTTGGCTTAAATCAACATAGTACAGATCATTTTCCCCGGGGCAAAGACCCAGATTTGAAACAGTGAAATTACCAAAACTATCTGCTTCAATATCAGCCACCTGAAAATAATTTGAAGTGGCGAAAGAGGAGAATGTATTCCACTCATACTCGTCAATGTAACTGCACATCGGCCAACGGTACAACTGCCATGTTGCGTTAATTGTCATACTGGCTGTTTCAGTGCTATTAGGACGTATTGATACCTCGTTTTCATACAAACTTTTACAGGTAAGGGCCATTTGTGGAGAAGTATACCAGTATCCGGTGCAATGGTTGAACCATCGAACCGCCGCGTCGTCTGTCTGCAACAACCTGTATAGGAAGTGTCCGCCAAGATTAAAACCATCCCCATCACTGCTCCACATTTCACAGCTTGTAGAGCCGCAGCCGGTTGTTGGTCCTACATACAGGTAATCGGTTATTGGCTCTGCAAACATGGTCCAAGTCCCGTAGAAATTAACCGAACTTGTCATTGAACCGGACTTTTTAATGGTCACTGTTTTTCCATCGGCCGATTTACAGCTTAGCTGATCATCACCGTTCATGCTCCCCACATAACAATGAGTAAACCATCTAGCATAACCTGATAAAATATTAGACTGAAATACATAATAATAGTAATCTGCTGATAAATCAAAACCGGCAAACATATTGTTACAACTGGTACTATCACATCCAGACGCTTCATCCATCATTTTAAAATTACTAACATCCCTGCGATAAACATACCAGTTCCCGGTGATAGAACTGGTTGCTTCTTCTGCAGCACTCCATTTTATAGTTATAGCATTCCCATCCCTGGAGACACAATACAGGTCGTCATTAAGAAGATCACATCTGTCGTACCAGAAGTAGGGTTTGCCTGCAGGATTGCTTAGTGCATGATTCAAAACAACATACATGTGATCACCGTCGACACTAAAACTGTTCCACATTTCACAGTTGGTAGATCCACATCCCTCTTTTGGACCAAGAAAAAGTTCCCATTCACTGTCTTCAACATAGCCGTTGACAATTACATCGGCGGTTGCGGTAGTTGTTCCATCGGAATTGGTTGCTGTTAAGGTATATTCAAGAGAAATCGTTGGATGTATTGTAACTCCTCCTGTGTCAAGATTGGTGTTTATGGTTCCCACGCCATTATTGATATGAAGGGTGGTTGCTCCAAGCGTTTCATAGTGAAGGGTAGTGCTTCCACCTGCTGAAATTTCTGTTGGAGAGGCTCCAAAAAGAATTATTTCCGGTGGTTCACCTGCCGGAATAATAGTAACCGTTACAGTATCAGTTACTGAGCCATCAATATTGGTCGCTCTCAGGATATAGGTTGTGTCATCGGATGGTGTAATTATTTTAGTCCCTAAACTGTTAGCAACACTTCCGATTCCAGGATCAATATTTGCGATGTCAGCATCTGTAATTGACCAGGAAAGAGTAATACTATCACCCTCATTAATGGTCACTGTATCTGTTGCACTAATAGCTTCTCCATTAATTTCAGTACATGCAAAGGAATTGATTGTTGGAGGGTTTGGAGTAATCTCTGCGACTGTTACTGTTACATCCCTTATATCATATCCAGCAGAATTTATTGCAATCAAAGAATATGTTGTGGTTACTGAAGGATCATCAGTAATGATACCAACATCAACTGGGGTCACTGTTTCATCGATATTAGTAATGTCTAATGATGTTGCCCCGGTTACTTCCCAGGTAAGAGTTGTGCTGCTTCCCAGTAAAATCGCTGAAGGACTGGCATAAAAACTAATAATTTCAGGTGGTTCCAATGGTTCTGATACGGTTATTTCAAGACTTTTTGTATCAGTACCATAACTGTTTGTCGCTGTAATAGTATACGTTGTTGTTGTTGTTGGATAAACCGCAACTGATCCGGAAGGGTCCAAGTCAGATCCCCCGTTATGATCTATTTCCACAGTATCAGCAAGAGTTGTTGCCCATACAAGGGTTGTTGGATCACCTGCAACGATATTATAATCGCTGGTATAAAAATAGTTAACTGTAGGTGGATCGTTTTCTACCCGTATTGTAACAGTCAGGTTTGCATCAACGGAACCATTATCATTAGTTGCAGTCAGGGTATAGGTAGTGGTTACTGTCGGGTAGACCATTTTATAACCAAAAGGGGTATCCAGGTCCACGACTTCATCATCAATATATTCAATTGTTATTGAGGTTGCGTTCTGAACAGACCAATGAAGAATTGAATTTTCACCAACATTGATGCTGACCGGATCACATGAAAAATCATCAATAGTTGGTAGGTCTGGAGAAGGAAGAACAGTAACTTCTACCCCCAATGATACAGAACCATTGCTGTTTACCGCTGTTAAAGTATAGGTTGTTGTCTCTTCAGGGTATACTATGTAATCTCCCTGGACAGGATCAATAATATTTACTCCGTTGTCAATGCTGGCATAATTTGCATTTTCTATTTCCCAGTGTAGTTGGGAAAAATCTCCCGGGAAGATCTCATCTGGTATTGCATAATAGCTTGAAATATTAGGAAGAGTACTGGCAGTATTTCCCCCTCCTGATGAAGTACACGCAGAAAACAGCCCTGAAAAAAGAGCCATAATGCAAACCACGAAAATTATTTTTTTTATACAGTTCATTATTTCCTCCTAGAAAGAATTGTACCATTATCGGTAAAATTGTGTTTATAAATAGACACAAGATTTTAAAATAGTTGCATTATTTCTCCAAATTATTTTGATTTTTTTCCGAGTCAATCCCTTTTTTAGTTGTGATTTATTTTTTTCTTGAGCGATTCCCAATATCATTTAAGCCACCTTCTTCAAATTCTCATTCTCAATTTTCAGTTCTTTCTTGATTGCTATACGAAGTTGTGGAAGATTTTTGTAGC
>JBDRNO010000245.1:0-6125 GCA_043811005.1 Bacteroidota bacterium
TATCAATAACATATAGCTTTATTAGGATTTGAATATAGAATAATGAACATTAGAACAATAGAATAATGAATAAAAACAGAAAATATGATATTGAAGAGCGTCTTATCAATTTTACCATTTTAATTATGGAAGTTGATTTCATTTTTCGTTTCAAGCATAAAGACAGCTGAAAAAAAATAGTGTTCTTAGAATAAAAAAATATTCAAAATTTATAATTCGATTGTTCTAATGTTCATTATTCAAAATCTTAAAATAACCCTGTTATTTCGTTACTATTCCTAACTTACCAATGTTTTTAGTTTGTTGGTTTAGAGTTATGGTTATTTGGTCATTTGTTTTAGTTTTTTAAGCGCTAAATGCTCTAGTAATCTTCCCGGCAATTTCAGCAAATTCTACATTTGAAAGCTGCAACTTAGGCTTTGAAAAATCAATATCATATATATTATTGATGGGAATTAAGTGAATATGTGTATGAGGCACTTCCAAACCAACCACTGCAACACCAATTCTCTCACATTCAATCACTTTTTCTATCGCCAAGGCAACTTTTTTTGAGAAAAGCATCAGGTCTGAATAAAGATCATCATCTATACTAAAAACATAATCAATTTCCATTTTAGGAATAACCAGTGTGTGTCCCTTAGCAAGGGGATTTATATCTAAAAAAGCAATACAATTATCAGTTTCCGCCACTTTGTGGCAGGGTATTTCCCCATTTACTATTTTAGTGAAGATGCCTGACATGTTTTTTGCAACTATTCAGTTTATCGGTTATCAGTTATCAGTTGTCAGTTGTCAGTTGTCAGTTTTCGGTTTGATCGATTTATCAGATATTAGTTTTTAGTTATCAGTTAGCTGCTCATTATTGGCATAAAAATCAGAATATCTAAAAAATCACCAGCAAAAAGCTATTCAGACTCAGGCGGAAAAACCGGCAACCTGACAAACCGATAACCGAGACCTGAGAAACCGAAAAGAACAGATTTATTATTATTATGATTAGATAGCTTTGTTTTAATTTGTTCAATTATTAGTTATTGGATAAGATTATTTTAATATTTCCACTATCTCAAATTGAACAATCCCCGAAGGTACGATAATCTTCACTTTATCTCCCGCTTTTTTTCCCATCAATCCTTTTCCAACAGGAGAATCAATAGATATCTTTCCAGCTTTTATATCTACTTCATTTTCATCAACAAGTGTATAGACCATAGAGGTTCCATCAGCTATGTTCCTGATCTTTACCAGAGATAATACCCTTACTTTTGATAAATCTCTTTTTGAACTGTCAATCACCCTTGCATTGCCAATAGCTTCTTTTAGCTTGGCTATTTTTTTCTCCACCAATCCCTGCATCTCTTTTGCTGCTACATACTCGGCATTCTCAGACAAATCTCCTTTATCCCTGGCATCAGCTATTTGTATCGAAATAGCAGGGCGCTCCCGCTTTAATAAACGCTCCAATTCATCCTTTAACTTTTGTAAACCGTCTTTTGTAAAATATTTGATTTCTTCCGGCATGACATTATCCTGAAAAATTTATAGGAGATAAAAAAAAGGTTGCTGTTCGGGTACAAAGGTAAAAAAAGAATGTAACTACTCAGCTATCAAAAATTATTATTCATTGCTGTTCTTTGCGGTCTTGGCGGTCTTTGCGAGAAAAAATATAAATACAGCTTTTAATGCAACTAAGTACTACATTTGGTTTACTGAAAATTTTTCAGGCTATATATTAATCCTGGCTCCTATAGTGTGAATTCCCTGAAATGGGTTGGTAGCTCTGTATGAATAATCCAAACCGAAAGTAGTTCCATTTTCCTTGCTCAGAGGTATCTCAAATGTAATTCCTGCTGATGGACCTGTTAAGACGGTAGTTCTCTCAGCTGTTTTAAAAATTCCATTCTCATAAGTATAACCGGCTCTTATCATTAGAAATGATTTGTAGCCATATTCCACTCCCAGCATATATTGATCTTTGATAAATGAATTGGATCTGAAATTAATAGCAGCTGTTATTCTATGCATAGGAGAAACTCCAAGAGAATCGGATCCGCCCAAATAAAAGTCATAAGTAACTCCAACATTAAGACAGGACGGCATCTCGAATTTAGCAGAGCGTTGTTCTACGGTCATATTTACCTGGTTAGCGGAGAGAACCTCTCTGAATGACAAACCATCACCACTATAGGACATTGCCGGACCGACATTTTTCAGTGATATGCCAAACTTAAGGTTGTCTGTCTGACCTTTGACAATGCCTGTAACATATTGAATACCTGCATCAAATGCCACGCCACTGGCTGAAACATCAGAAATTTTCTCGGTAATTACCTTTAATGCCATTCCTCCATAAATACTCCTTGAAAATTCTTTGGAATAAGATAATCCAAGATTCATATAAGTAGGAGAAAAATACCCTATGCCTCCCTCAGGTACATCAACCGTTGTCTTTTCAATTTCCCCGAATGACATTGACATAATTCCAAGGCCCAAAACACTGGTTTCTCCAACTTTTTGTGTAAATCCAAACGCATTGATATCAATGCCGGTTCCACCTAGCCACCTGGTATGTGCAAATAATATTTCGGTTTTTTTCGTAAAGGCACAACCCGCTACATTTGAGTACATTGCTTCTAAACCACGAACTGATGCCATATTTGCCTCTCCCCACCCGGAGCTGCGTGCCCAGGGATTTATCAACAATTCTGAAGCCCCGGCTGACCCTGCCCTGTTTGGATTGCCTGCCAGACAGTTGGCAGTAGGCAGTAAGCAGAAGGCAATAATAAAAGACAGGAGGCAGTGGGCAGTGAAAATTATTTTTTTCATTGGATTATTATTGTTGGTTAATTAATAGTATCGGAATTTCAATATTATTTCTTCCGCCAACTGGCGGACAAAGGACGCCAAGAATTATAAATTATTAACTATTCTTGTAATACCCTCTTTTATTAGATTTACATTGAAATTAACAAGTAATCCTAATTTTAAATCAGTTAATTTTAAGTATGTCATAAATATTCTCTTTGCATTCTTGGCGCCTTTGCGAGAAACATTTTAATCAATTTACGAAGTTATGTTCTAAAAAGAATCCAGATCAATTGGTCGCAAGACGCCAAACCATTTAACAACTTTCTCTCCAATACCGGGTGCATTAACATGAATAAGATAAACACCGCTCGCTATGGGAACATTGTATGAATTTTTCAAATCCCAGTCAATTGACGTAATGGTATGGTCATCCCTGTCAAATTTTCTTATCAGGGTACCCCCTATGTTATAAATGGAAACCGTACAATTTACGGGCAGGTTGATGATCTTGATCCTGTGGTCAATCTGGCTTGTTTCGTAAAATGAAAATGCATAATACGGATTGGGAACCACATTGATGAGGTCAAGGGCATTTTTAGCAATAGTATCAACTCCAGTCCTGGGTTCAAACTCATCAAGGTTAAAACTATACATAGGGTTATTATCATTTTGATGGGAGACGGTATAAACGGAATCGGTAGAATAATTTCTCTTAAAAGGTTTAGCAACTCTCAACCTGATAGTAACATCGGTTGGAATATTTTCAGGGTTGTTAAATTCAAAACCTTGCTCAAGTAATGGGATAGATACCCATATTACATCTTTATAAACACCTGCTTTTCGGCTTTCTAAATTTGAACTCAGGACTTCACGAATATATGCCCCGGCGTCATAGGATGGAATATCGCCTCTTCCTTCAGCAATATTAGTAGTGTCATCACCATTGTGTCCGACAATATATATATAATGCTTACCTCCTGCCCAGTAAGGAATTCCGTCAACTCCCGGCTGCCCTATGCCAAAATCAATTGCCGCCTGCCCCAGAGGAGAAGACAGGTCTGAAGTCGGATTCCATATCAGGTCGTTGCCATTTACCGACCAGGAGTCTTCCCCGAACATGATGTTCAACCGTTCGCCTGTCTCAACATTTATGGCATAACCCGGGAACCATCCCATTCCAACGGAATCTATATAATTAGAAGAAGTAGGATCGGTTGTATTACCACCACTGGCTACCCCTGATGTGTTAACCGAAGGATGTTCCCTCAGTGAAAACTTTTCAATTTCACTCCCCAGGGGTTTGGAATAATTTATATTTTCCTGCTGTTCAATCACAACAGAGCGGGTCCATTTGCTTTTGTCAGCAGTGATTACAAGGTCAATACTTGCAATATTGCCTATATCGCTTTTGGAATTCTGTTTATAATTAAAAGCAGGACTCAAAGAATCTTTAGAGCACAGCCTGTAGGGAGCCCATATCCCTCCAAGAATATTCTCATAAATCTGGTTATTATCAAATCCGCTATAATCTTGAAAATTCGGTTCATCAGATGTTCCCGAACGTATCCAATTCGTGGCATTGGGTGCATCTCCGTCAACTACTCCGGTCAACCATTGATAGTCATTATCGGCAAAGGTCATAGTGGCTTCAAGAAAACCATTGTTAGGATCGGGGTTTGATAACCCGGGCGTTACTGTTAGCCCACTCGTTATTTTATGTGGCACACAAACTGCCGGACCCGGGTCCAAAACTTGTTCTATAGTTATTGAAATTCCCAATTCCATGACGAGTTGTTCGCTGCCAACCTTTACCGATTGGTCAAAAACAAATAATGTATCCGTCATATTATCACCATCTATAAGCGCCCATTTGTAAAAAGGATATATAACACCATCCGCTACACCACTACTAATATATTCTTCAGGAATAATATAAGTGCCACCATCTGTGATTTCCTGAACAGTGTAAGTGCCATCATTCTCTGTGCTACCGCTAACATAAAATTTATCTCCTGTTTCAAGCTGGTTCCTGATATCGCCTGATACCTCAAAATAACTCGCTCCACATATTATATCAGGTGTAGTATGAATATAAACGATCGGTATAGTATCGGCATCATCATAAAAAAACTTTATCACATAATTTCCCCCCTTCACATTCAGGGGATCAATCACTTTAACATCAACAGGTCCTTTTCTTCTTTGGTAAACGGGATTATCCACTCTCCATGGCGGTCCAGACATGATCTCATCAATAGTTTCCTGTGTGAGATCAATAACCAGCCCTCCGTTGCCCTGTCCTTCGATCCTTGTTATTTCAGGTCCATCACCATATTGGGAATTTATTTGAGTACCATTCTCCTCAACTTCAGGTTTGTGAGGTATGCCGGGCACGGAAGAAATGCTTTGACTATAGCCATCCTTTCTGCCTGCTAAATACGGCTTTTTATTTCCATCTGCTTCTGGATTTACAGGATCATAGGTGTACACTTTAAATTGATTATAGGCATAAGCAATGGCTAAGAAATAATATGTTTTATGATTCACAAGTCTCTTGTCACCCATGGCAAAGAGGTCTTCAGTAACCTGAAATGAATGCCTGATACCCATATCTTCACCGTCAACCATTAGTGTAGGGACATCAGCTCCCAGTTCTTCATTATACTCAAAATTCACTATTTTACCCACTGAATCTTTAACATCACACTGTGCTACTAATCGAGCCAGGTTGAAATCCTGAAGGTCGGCAACAGAAACCGATGCATCATTCAATTGAAAAATTTGATAGCCCTGGAAATAGTATTTATCATCAAATGTGCCTGGGTATGAGTCTGGTTCAATAAGCATAGGGTCCTTTTCAACGTATTGTTCCATATAATTGAGGGAGGATGCCGGGTTGGTTATGTAAAGTATCAGTTCCCTGTCAAATTCCTGAATCATAAGTTCCGGGGCATCAGGTCCATTTAACACTTTAAAGCAGTTATCAAACAGTGCCTGTGCCTTGTCGTCAGCAAGACGTACCAGTTCTACAGACTGGAAGGGGTCGGTGCTTACAGCTCTTGACCATACCACTCCAACAGTGATATCATTTGTTGCTCCGGGTTCAAGTGTAAAGGGACCTGCGGAGTGTACAAATCTCCTGTCATCAGGTGTATTCCCTGATGTTTGTTCGGTCCATAATTCTGTCTGCGGAATACCCTCCGTTCCCCAACCGCATGGGTCTGTATCGCCAGGAAACATGAAATCTGAGGGAATACATGAAAAAGGAGGGGCACAACCGCTAGGATGGCCTGTTCCTCCATATACCATTTTTT
>JBDRNO010000246.1:0-19129 GCA_043811005.1 Bacteroidota bacterium
CGATAGCAGTTGCATACAAACAGGCAGTACAATAATCATCACGGAGCCCGTAATACTGGCAGTTTCCATTGCGGCAACCACGGATGTTAGCTGTAATGGCGGCAGTAACGGTTCGGTTACGCTCTCCGTGAGCGGAGGCACAGTACCTTATAGTTACTTATGGGATGATCCTGATAGTCAGACTTCAATTTCTGCGACAGGATTGACAGCGGGTATTTACTCAATAACCGTAACCGATTCCCTGGGATGTGTGGATACTGATTCAGCTACAATAACCCAACCGGATACCTTAATTACCAGCATTGCCGGTACAAACATTGCCTGCAACGGAGGCAATAACGGATCAGCTAACCTGACAGTAAGTGGAGGCACCCTGCCTTATACTTATTTGTGGTCTAACAGCGCTACTTCCGAAGATATAATTAATCTAACCCCATTAACTTATACTGTTCTCGTTACAGACGCAAATGGCTGCACTGATAATGATACAATAATTATTACCCAACCAAATGCCTTATTCATAATCATTTCAGGTACTGACTTAACCTGCAATGGTGGAAATGACGGGGCAGTAGACTTGACGGTATCAGGAGGAACAATACCTTATACTTATGTATGGTCAAATGGAGACTCAATACAGGACCCTTCCGGTATTCCGGCAGGATCGTATACAATCACAGTAACAGATGCCAATGGATGTATGGATATAGATGGCACAACTATATCTGAACCCCCACCTTTAGCTTTAACATTCACTACAAATAGCCCTGTCTGTAATGGATCTTGTGATGGAACAGCAACAGCAATAGCTACTTTAGGAAGTTTGCCATACAACTATATTTGGGACAACGGGCAAATAACCCCTACTGCTACCGGCTTATGTGCCGGGACTCATGGTATTACGGTAATAGATAATGATAATTGCTCAATTTCAGGAAATGCCATTCTTAATGACCCGGTTGAGTTAACCATAAACGTTAGTTCATCCGATGCAAGTTGCGGCAATGCAGATGGCAATGCCTCAGTTAGCATTTCTAGTGGCACACCTCCTTACTCTTATCAATGGTCAAGCGGTGATACTTTAAGCACGGCTGATAGCTTAGCTTCCGGTATTTATATTGTGACAGTTACGGATAACAATAGTTGCTCAAATTTTTCCGCTGTTACCATTAGCGATGCAGGCGGAGCGACTTTAAATATTAATTCAGTCACACAGGTAACCTGTCACGGCAGCTCTGATGGAGCAATTGATATTAACGTTTCGGGCGGTACGGCTCCATATACATATGCATGGTCAAACGGAAGCACCTCTGAAGACATTAATAATTTAGTCGCCGGCCCTTATGAGATCAATGTTACGGACGCCAATAACTGCCTCTCAGCAAATAGTATCATCATTACAGAACCGGATTTCTTGATCTTGAACGTAACAACAACCGATGCCAATTGTGCCAGTTCTGATGGCGGTGCAACGGTTAATGTTAGCGGAGGTACGGGCGTTTATACGTACTCATGGTCAAGTGGCGGTACCGGTACTGCAGAAACAGGACTGACATCAGGTGTATATATTGTTACGGTCACAGATGCTAACGGATGTATCAAATCTGCTGCTGCTGCCATCAGTGACATAGGTGGAGCAACCGTAATCGTAGATTCGATCGTGGATGTGGGTTGTGGTGGTGCAGGGGGCTCGGTTTATATTAGCGTAACGGGTGGTACAGCTCCCTATTCATATAACTGGTCAAACGCAGATACAACGGAAGACATGATCAACGATTCTGCCGGAATATATGATGTATTTGTTACAGATGCGGGTGGGTGTATTGCAACTGCCAGTGCTGCCATTTCTGAAATCCCTTTATCCGCACAGTCAATTTGTCTCGTTACAGTGGATAGCATAACGGGAAGAAATTTAGTAGTATGGGATAAAGTATCAGGACAATCATTCAATATCTACAAAGAAAGTACTCAAAGCGGAGTATATTATTTGATCGGAAACGTACCTTTTGCCGATTTGAGTGAATTTGTGGATACATTATCAAACCCCTTACAAAGATCATGGAGGTATAAAATATCTGTATTGGATGCCTGCGGAAACGAGTCGGATCTAAGCCAGATGCATAAAACCATGCACCTGACCATAAATGAAGGCCTGGGAGGTACAATTAATTTGATATGGGATCATTATGAAGGTTTCACGTTTTTCACTTACTACATTTACAGGTATACAACCTCAACCGGCTGGGAGGCAATTGATTCCATACCAAATAATCTTACTTCCTACACCGACTTTGCACCTCCGATCGGAAATCTGTTTTACCAGGTTTTAGTAAAATCTCCCGGTGTTTGTACATCAACGGCCAAGGCAAAAGATTATAATTCCTCAAAGTCCAATACCAGTTCGATTTCAGGTGCTGTTGCACTATCTGTTACCACAACAACGACTGTGGCTACATTTGGCAATTGTGACGGATCCGCTACGGTCACCGCAAGCGGGGGCACACCTCCCTACACATATCTATGGGATGATCCTAATAGCCAGACAACCCAGGCTGCCACAGGGCTTTGTGCAGGAAATTATAGTGTAACCGTATTCGATGCCAATGGAGATTCGATCGTTGCTTCGGTTACAGTTACTGAATCGCCTGCTACGCTGTCGGCTGTCACAACATCTACAAATGCCTCCCAGGGCAACTGTGACGGTACCGCTACGGTCACTGCAAGTGGTGGAGTTCCTCCATACACCTACCTGTGGGATGACTCTCTCAGTCAAACAACAACCATTGCAGGCAGCTTATGTGCAGGAAACTATAATGTAACTGTATTCGATTCCATTGGAGATTCGATCGTAGCCTCAGTTACTGTGGGAGAATCGATTGCACCGATGTCAGCAACAACAACTACCACAAATGCCTCCCAGGGTAATTGTGACGGAGATGCAACAGTCACGCCATGTGGCGGGGTGCCTCCATACACTTACCAGTGGGATGCAAGTGCCGGCAGCCAGGCAGATTCAACAGCTACCGGGCTTTGTGCAGGAAACTATGATGTAACCGTTTACGATACCAATGGAGATTCGATCGTAGCTTCAGTTATTGTGGGCGAGACAGGAGGCCCCCTGATGACGGCAATGACATACTCAGATGCCAGCTATGGTAATTGTGACGGGACTGCAAATGTTTCTGTTAGTGGAGGCTATCCTCCCTATACATTCCTGTGGGATGACACACTCGGTCAAACAACAGCTATGGCAGACAGCTTATGTCCGGGAACCTATACGGTCACGGCAACTGATAGCAGTGGAAGCACAACGGCTGATACTGTTATAATAAGTGAATTGCCTGAACCGATGTCAGTAACGACAACTACCACAAATGCCTCCCAGGGCAACTGTGACGGAGATGCAACAGTAACACCAAGTGGTGGGGTGCCTCCATACACTTACCAATGGGATGCAAGTGCAGGCAGCCAGGCAGATTCAACTGCTACAGGGCTTTGTGCAGGAAACTATGATGTAACCGTTTATGATACCAATGGAGATTCGATCGTTGCTTCGGTTACAGTGAGCGAGACAGTAGATCCGCTGACAACTACAATGACTTCCTCAGATGCCAGCTATGATAATTGTGACGGAACAGCCACTGTTTCTGTTAGCGGAGGTTATACTCCATATACTTACCTGTGGAATGATCCGGGCAGCCAGACCTCTACAACTGCAACAGGTCTTTGCGAGGGAACATATATTGTCACAATAACTGATTCCATTGATAGTACAATTACTGCTACGGTTACAATAAGTGAACTGCCAAGCACATTAGCGGCAACTGCCATAGCCACGAGCACTGATCAAATTCCCTGCAACGGAACGGCAACAGCGGATGCTACAGGAGGCAATCCTCCATATACTTATCAGTGGGATGATCCGGGCAGCCAGGCCTCTATTACTGCAACGGGTCTTTGCGGGGGACTATATACCGTCACCGTTACTGATAATAGCGGAAGCACAACAACCGCTTCTGCAACGGTAGATGTAATACCGGGAATATCAGATGTTGATAATGAGAATAGGATTGAAATATATCCTAATCCAAATAAAGGAATATTTAATTTAGAAATATATTTGGAAGAAAATGAAGATATAACGATTGGGATATTTGATATGCGGGGACAGTTGATTTATTCTGATCAAACCGGAAATTTTTCTGGATTAATCGAAAAACAAATAGACCTTTCAGGATATAGCGGGAGTATCTATCATTTGCAAGTAATAACAAAAGAAGGTGTTATCAATAGAAAAGTAGTGATAGAATAATGCCTGTATTTTAAGCTTTCCAAAAGTTTGGAACTTTTGGAAAGTTTTCTTTATTTTGTTTATACACCTATCATAAACCCTGTCAGGGTTTTCTGCTAATCACTCCCGCCAGAGATGGATTAATTCCGGATAGAAAAGACAATCCACCTCTGGCTGACAAACCCTGACAGGGTTTTTTATTAACAGATTTAATAGGATTAAACTCAAAAAAATTATTTTTGCAAATAATAAAAGCTTTAAATGTCTCCCCTTAAGCTCACCAAAAAAAGATCTTTTTCAGATAAATCTATCTTCTATTCGTATATCCTGGGAGGTTTTATAATTATTCTGTCCTTTATCCATTCAGATCTGACCATTGACCCCGTTCTAATCCCCCGTTTTACAGCACTTGCCGTTTTCTTGTCCGCAGTATTGCTCATCTTTTCCATTCAACAATTAAGGGGTATTGCCAATATTGACCTAAATATATTACGAAGAGGTATCTTCCCGGTATTTATATGCTATTTTATCTTTTCTGCCTGCTCTCTTTTTAATGCTATTAATGTAACGGAAGGGATTTTTGAAGTTCTGAAAATTTTCCTTTTTATTCTTTTTTTGTTTGTTGCAACACAAATGATTACCGGATATAAACCCGCAGGAAAAAACAATACACTCCGGGCACCCGGAGAAAACAATATTGATGGAGTTATGATCATCATTAAATCAGTGATCGCAGTTGCGCTTATCATTTCAATTGTGGGGCTTTATCAATATTATGAACTATTACAAAGCGATCAGGATATTAGTGAGATTCTTATTGATGTCAGGTCCACATTAGCCAATAAGAACCTTTTATCATCTGCAATTTTTTTAACCCTGCCGTTTATAATATATGGAGTTATTAAATTAAAGAAAAACTGGAAACTATTTTCTCTTTTCACATTAAATCTGTCTCTTTTTAATATTGTTTTATTGCAAAGCAGGGCAGTGTGGGTGGCAACAGGGATTTCTGCGGGTGTCGCCTTATTACTTATATTGATCTTCTCAAAACAGTTGATGGTCATTAAATTATTTAAAGGTCACAGGCGTAAAAGCATTATTCAAGCCATATTATTGTTAGTTGTTGTAAATACCTGTTTAATAACTCTTTTTATAAATGCTGAAACAAAAAAATTATTAAGATCAAGATGGGAATCTATTATTGGTTCGGATAATTTAAATGTAGATGAATTTAATAAAAGAACCGAACCTGGAGCAATCGGTACACGTCTTATAATGTGGAAAAAAACCATTCAAATGATAAAAGAGAATCCGTTGACTGGTGTTGGCGCTGGAAACTGGAAGATCAACTTACCACTCTATGGCATAGATGACCTCGGGCTTAGTGTAAAAACGGGGATACGGCACTACCAGAGGCCTCACAACGATTTCCTTTGGATTTTGTCAGAAATCGGGATCATTGGATTTCTCTTTTACTTGTTGGCTTTTATGCTTGTTTTTAAATACATTTTTAAATTGCTAATATCTGCCCCTAATAAAGATGAAAGATGGCTTGCATTATTGATCTTTTTTGGAATTACCGGGTATTTGATCCTTTCTTTTTTCAGTTTTGCCAGGGAAAGAATAATGCACAATGTCATACTAATGATATCGATTGCAGTTATTGTTTCAATGTATCATAACAACTTCCCCTTAAAACAAAAATCATCTTCATCATTATCATTAATGTTTATAATACCCTTATTGATTTTATCGTTTGTTTCAATTCTAATAGGTTTTACAAGAGCAAACAGTGAATCTCATGCAAAGCAGGCGATTACGGCACATGCCGGTCAAAGATGGAATTACCTGATCCCGGAAATAAACAAGGCATATTCAAGATGGTATAATATGGACCCAATGGCTACACCCCTTACCTGGTACCGTGGCGTGGCAAACTTTACTTTAAATCATCATGAGGCAGCATTTAATGATTTTCTAAGCGCCTATAAAATTCATCCGTATCACATCCATAATTTGAACAACCTTGCAACCTGTTATGAATTAAAAGGTGAGCACGATCGTGCGATTGAATTTTACAAAAAAGCTTTGGCAATTTCGCCAAGGTTTGAAGAGTCCCTGATAAATTTAAGTGCCGTGTATTTTAATCAGGAAAAAATAGATGATGCTTACTTAACTATCAGTGCTTGTGATACAAATACGGTGAATCCGAAATTTAAGAAATACCTGGCAACAATCTTATCGGCAAAGATTGATGTTTTGCTATTGTCTGTTGAGCGCCATAATGTCAAGCAAGCATTGATTGATATTTCAAATGATGAAGAATTGCTTCTGCAGATACATAAAAATGCGCTAAGTGAAACAACAGATATAAGCAGCTATTTGTTAAAAGAAGCTGTTAAAACATTAACGATTTTAGAGAGAAGGGAATAATTTTTTTATGAATAATCCAGGTATTTTTTTGTATTTTCGCACTACGTCATATATTTTATTTAATTTTAAGCAACTAAATCGAAAGAAAATCGTCTATAATAATTATCAATGAAGAATTAACCATTATTAAAACAAATATCGAAATACAAGTAATTAAATCATAATAAATCTTGAAATCATGAAAAAAGTATCAGCCCTCTTATTATGTTATTTAACGTCTTTTTGCATTTCCAATGCACAATCATTAGTAGCAGTAAGCCCCACCAGCGCCAATAGCGGGCAATCACTGACTGTTTCGATAACCGGATCAGGCACCAACTTTACCCAGGGCAGCGGAACGTTTTCAGTGTGGCTCAACCAGACAGGATTTCCGAATATTTATGCCAGTTCTTTTACCGTTATCACTAATACCCTGATAGATGCTAACTTTAGCATTCCGGTCAATGCTTCCACCGGATGGAGGAATGTAAATGTAAATGACGACTTGGATGGAACGGTCGCCATGACCAATGGTTTTTTTATTCAAGGTTCTGAGATCACAACAGTTGATCCCGACACCGCTCAACGCGGGCAATCGCTGTCAGTTTCCATAACCGGTTTAAACACCAATTTTCTCCAGGGGAGCGGAACATTTTCAGTATGGCTCGACCTTTCCGGCATAGATATTTATGCATCTTCATTTAATGTGATCTCCAATACTTCATTAGATGCCAATTTTAGCCTCCCGACCAATGCCGCAACCGGATTCTGGGATGTTAAGGTTTCTGATGACTGGGATGGCACTATCACAAAATTAAATGGATTTTATATTCAACCACCGCAAATCGTTTCCGTTGATCCCAATGTAAGTGCACGTAATGTATCTTCTCTTTCAGTAGCGATTACCGGACAATACACAAAATTCACACAAGGCAGCGGAACTTTTAACGTATGGTTACTGAATTCCACATCCATTTATGCCTCCTCTTTTAATCCTGTCAATGACACTTTGATAAATGCCAATTTTACCATTCCGGCTGCTGCTACGCTTGGGTATTGGGATGTAAAAGTATCTGATGATTATGATGGCACTGTCACATTAAGCAACGGATTTCTTATTGAATGTGTAACATTAACTACAACCGCCAGTGATGCATCATGTTATTCGTCTTGTGACGGAAGTGCCACAGTAAGTGTTACAGGAGGCACTTCTCCTTACACATATTTATGGAACACAAGCCCTGTACAAACATCATCTACTGCTACCGGCTTATGTGCCGGAACATATATAGTTACGGTTACTGATGCAACATTTTGCAGTAATGTTGATACTGCAGAGGTTAATGAACCAGAGGATATCACTGTTTCAGTATCAACCGTTGATGCAACATGCAACAATGGCTGTGATGGTACAGCTACGGCTACAGTTATTGGAGGCATTGCTCCATACACTTATTTATGGTCAACCGGAGGAACCGCCAACACAGAAACAAGTCTATGTGCAGGCACTCATACCCTCACTGTTACCGATGCCAATGGATGTACTGATAATAGCAACTATATTATTGATGAACCCTCTGCAATTTCAGCTTCTTTTACTGTTACAGATGCTTCCTGTAATGGAGCATACGATGGTGAAGCCACTGTACATGCAACCGGAGGCACTCCACCATACACTTATGATGGACTGGCAGACTCCACTTTTGCCGGCTTGTGTGCAGCTTCCTATAGTGTTCAGATTACAGATGCCAATGGGTGTTCTGCTCTTCTTTCTTATACGGTGAACGAACCCTCTGCTTTAGTAACCAGCTATACTGAATCAGAGGTAAGTTGTTATGGGGGTAATGACGGATATATTGACCTTTCTGTTACAGGAGGAATACCACCTTATACTTATCTGTGGGATGATCCCTCATCACAAACGACAACAAGTGCCACCGGCTTATCTGCTGGAACATATAATGTTATTGTTGCTGACGGGAATAATTGCACCGCTTCTGATGCAGTTATTATCACTGACCCTACAGTGCTTTCTGCCTCAACGTCAAGTATTGATGCTACTTGCGGAGGTTCAGATGGAGAGGCAACAGCACAGGCTGCCGGGGGAACAGGTTCTTATGCATATTTATGGGATGACCCTGCTTCGCAAACTACGGCTACTGCTACCGGCTTATCTGCCGGCACATATACTGTTATTGTTGCTGATGATAATGGCTGTATAGATTCAGCCATTGCAACAATCAATGATGCAGGCGGACCGGTTGCTTCAACATCAAGCACTGACGTCCATTGCGGAAATGCTGATGGAACTGCTACAGCTACTGTTACGGGTGGCACACAACCTTACACTTGGCAATGGGATGATCCTTCATCGCAAACGACTATGACTGCAACTGGCTTATTTGCAGGAACATATAATATTATTGTTACTGATGCTTTTGGTTGTCAGGCAGCAGGATCAGCAACGGTTAACGATGCAGGTTCACCCACCGCTGCTATAACCGATAGTTCAAATATTGCCTGTTACGGAGGGAGTGATGGTTCGGCTACAGTCACTGTTTCAGGTGGTACTCCTCCTTATACTTATTTATGGGATGATATTGGCTCGCAAACTACTGCTACTGCCACAGGTTTGGGTGCCGGTACCTATACAGTAACGGTATCAGATGCGAACGGATGCACCGATTCTTATTTAGTTATTATTACTGAACCTCCAACACTTTCTGCCACAACTTCAAGTGTTGATGCTACTTGCGGAGGTTCAGATGGAGAGGCAACAGCACAAGCTGCCGGGGGAACAGGTTCTTATGCATATTTATGGGATGACCCCGTCTCGCAAACTACCCCAACAGCCACTGGATTGCCTGCGGGAACGTATAATATTACCGTTACCGATTTAAATGGATGCACAACTACAGCAAATGCTATTATCAATGATGCAGGCGGTCCGGTT
This sequence comes from Bacteroidota bacterium, assembly GCA_043811005.1. GTDB lineage: Bacteria > Bacteroidota > Bacteroidia > NORP154 > NORP154 > JBDRNO01. Next base: position 9,657 of record JBDRNO010000246.1, read on the forward strand.
GCTTCAACATCAAGCGCTGACGCCCATTGCGGAAATGCCGATGGATCTGCTACTGTTAGCACTACCGGAGGAACGCTTCCCTACACATGGCAATGGGATGACCCCTCTTCTCAAACCACGGCTACTGCTACCGGTCTATTAGCAGGAACCTATAATGTTATTGTTACTGATAATTTAGGATGTTCGGCAGCAGGATCAGCAACAGTTAACGATGCAGGTTCACCCACCGCTGCTATAACCGATAGTTCAAATATTGCCTGTTACGGAGGGAGTGATGGTTCGGCTACAGTCACTGTTTCAGGTGGTACTCCTCCATACACTTACCTGTGGGATGCGAACGCGGGCAACCAGACAGATTCAACTGCAACAGGACTAATGGCGGGTAGCTATACTGTAACAGTTACAGATGTCAATGGTTGTACTGCAAGCAACAGCGTTACACTTACCGTACCTCCTGCTATAACGATCACAATGACAGGAACAGATGCCACATGTTACGGGGTTAATGATGCCACTGCCACTGCCACTGTTTCCGGAGGAACTGGAGCTTATACATATTTATGGGATGATATTGGCTCGCAAACTACTGCTACTGCTACAGGTTTGGGTGCCGGTACTTTTACAGTAACGGTATCCGATACGAACGGATGCACAGAAACAGATAATATAACTATTAGTGAACCGCCCACTGCCTTAACTACCGGCATTACCGGCTTTGATGAAACCAACTGCCAGGCAAACGGAATGGCTATACTGACTGTAACCGGTGGTATTGCGCCATATACATTTAGCTGGTCTAACGGGGCAACCACACAGAGCCTGAACGGACTTACCGTTGGAACGTATATTGTAACCGTAACAGATTCTGCCGGGTGTATGGCAAATGACACTGTTATTATTGGCGGTTCCGTACCCCCTTCAACCGGCATCACGGGCTATGACGAGAATGGCTGCGGAACTAATGACGGAATAGCTCTTCTGACAGTTTCCGGTGGTACTCCACCATTTACCTATAGCTGGTCCCATGGCGCTACTACGCAAAACTTATCCGGTCTTGCTGCGGGCACATACACTGTTGCAGTTACAGATTCGAATGGATGTATTACTTATAATACTGTTATCATTGGACAGCCGGAATCACCAACCGTCAGCATCTCCGGATTTAATGAAACTGCATGTGAAGCTAATAACGGTGCTGCTGCTTTAGTCGTTTACAGTGGCGCCTCACCATACACATTTAATTGGTCTAATGGCGCTACTACACAAAATGTTACCGGGCTTTCACCCGGAACATATCTGGCGACCGTGACAGATGCCAATGGCTGTACGGCAAGTGATGCCATTACAATAGCTGAAGCGCCAGGCCCGGCAATTAATAACATTGTTGGTATAGACGAAAACAGTTGCGGTGCCAGCGATGGGGCTGCAATACTAACAGTTTCGGGCGGGACGACTCCTTTTACATATAACTGGTCTAATGGCGCCACTACACAAAATATTACCGGGCTTACAGCAGGAACTTATTCTGTAACAGTAACAGATGCAAATGGCTGTGTTACTACCGGAAGCGTAACTCTTACCGAACTGGCTTCATTAAATCTAACAACAAGCTCAACAACTGCCAGCTGCGGCATGCCCGATGGCAGCGCTACGGTAACCGCTAATGGCGGGACAGCTCCCTATACTTATGCATGGTCGAGCGGTGATGCTTCAGCAATTGCTGATAGCTTGTATTCAGGAATATACATTGTAACTGTAACCGATGCAACCGGTTGTTCCAATTTTGCTGTCGCAACAGTCAGTGATCAGGGTGGTGCATCTGTAACTATTAGTTCAATTACAAATGTTTCCTGTAATGGCAGTTCTGATGGAGCAATAAACATAAGTGTATCGGGAGGCATAACACCTTATACTTACGAATGGTCAAATGGTAATACTTCAGAGGATATTGGCAATATCTCAGCCGGACCTTATGAAGTGAATGTTACAGATGGTAATGGTTGTATTACATCAGCAAGTATCACGGTTACCGAACCTGCCGCATTTAGCTTAATAATAACAACTACCGATGCCAACTGTGGTTCTACAGATGGAGACGCTACTGTAAGTGTAACCGGTGGAACCGGTTCTTACACTTATGCCTGGTCAAGCGGAGGAAACAGCACCACCGAAAATGGATTGGCAGCAGGAGTTTATGTTGTAACAGTAACCGATGCTAACGGATGTTCCGGTTCTGCCACTGCTGCAATCAGCAACATCGGAGGACCGGTTATTACGATAGACCTTATAGAGGAAGCCGGTTGTGGGGGTGAGATTGGCGCAATTTACATCAGCGTAACAGGCGGCACAACACCATATACCTATAGCTGGTCAGACGGTTCAACATCCGAAGACCTGGTTGACGTATATGCCGGAGATTATGATATAACAGTTATAGATTCAAGCGGATGCCTGGCAACTGCAAGCATTGAAGTGTCGGGTATTCCACCTGTACATGAATCTATCTGTCTTGTAACTGTTGACAGCACTACAGGAAAGAATTTAATCGTATGGGAAAAAGTACAGGTTGATGGTGTACAATCGTATAATATCTATAAGGAAAGCACACAGATCGGGGTTTATTACCTTATCGGCAACGTACCTTATGATAGCTTAAGTCAATTTATTGACACATTGTCTAACCCGCTTCAGCGATCGTGGAGGTATAAAATAGCCGTTGTGGATTTGTGTGAGAATGTGTCTGAAAAGAGTGATGACCATAAGACAATGCACTTAAACATAAACCTGGGCCTGGGAGGTAATATCAATTTAATGTGGGATCATTACAAGGGTTTCACGGTTAGCAGCTATTATATTTACAGATACACAACATCAACCGGTTGGGTAGCACTGGATTCTCTGCCCAGTAACCTTACCTCATATACCGATTTTTCTCCGCCCGATGATAACTTGTTTTACGAAATAAGGGTAAAACATCCTGATGGTTGTTCAGCTACCTTGAAGTCTAAAGATTATAATTCATCAAAATCCAACACATCATCAATTTCCACAACCGGCACGCTAACAGCTACGATCGCACACAACAATGCTACACAGGGTAACTGTGACGGTTCGGCTACGCTCACCGCAAGTGGGGGTAATCCACCTTACACATACTTATGGGATGATACCTATAGTCAAACAACGGCAACGGCAGACAGCTTATGTGCAGGTTCTTATAACGTTCTGGTAACCGATGCCAACGGAAATACCACAACCGCTTCGGTTACGATAAGCGAAATAATCGGCATTGATGGATTACAGGTTGCTGGTTGCTGGTTGCTGGTTTATCCGAATCCGAGCAGGGGAGAGTTCAGTTTAGTAATTGATCTGAATGAAAAGACAAATGTCCTGCTCGAAATATATACCATGCAAGGCAAGCTTATTTCTGCCCATCAGACTGGCAATATCTTAGGGACATTCAGCAAACGGATTGACTTGTCAAGTTATCCTGCAGGAATATATCACTTGCAGATAGTTATTGACAAAGGTGTTGTTAATAAGAAAATAATTATTGAATAAAGGACTCTAAGCAAAGCAGCGATAGGATCGCTTGGAGAGATTTATAACCTGTAATTATTAAATTATAAAGCAATCATTAACAAAAATATAGTCATTCGTAACCAGTCACTCACATGCAGGATTATATTAATGATGGTTCATACTCAGAATGAGTGTTTTTGAGGGTTGGAAGCTTGGAGATGGAAGCTGGAAGAGAAACAATAAACATGAGCTTTAAATTTGATGAATATGGTGATGTGTTTAAAAATATGCCAAAAACCCTATCACTGATAAAGTTGATTCGTTACAAGAAAACCTCTGATAATTCTGTTTTGTAATGAAAAACACAACACTTCATCTGGCCGAAAGATTGTTCTGGGATACGGATTTCAGCCTGCTAGATCCGGATAGGCACGACCAGGCCATCATCACCCGTGCTTTCGATTACGGCACTTGGGAAGATGTGAAGGAAACGCTCGCTTATTACGGAGAAAAGAGGGTGAAGAAATGCCTCACGACTTCGTCTTCCCTGAGGCACGGAGCCATTGGTTTGGCATGTTCTGTTTTTAATCTTCAACCAAAAGATTTCAAATGCTATACAAAGAAGCGGTATCTGAAAAGCTCTTAGCAGCTCTGCGGGAGTTGATGGACATTCCCGGCTTGAAGGACTTTCGGCTGGTGGGTGGCACAGCCCTGTCCCTACAACTCAACCACAGGGAATCGGTTGACATTGATATGTTTTCGTACAACACCTTTTCCAAAGAGGAGTTAAAAATATGCCTGAAAGACAAGTTTGACACTTCATCTCAGGTTGAGGTCGGAGAAAGAAGCCTGACCTTCTTCATGCAAGACATAAAGGTTGATCTTTACTCCATGTCACACCCTTTTATCAGAAACGTGATAACAGAGGAGCAACTACGGCTGGCGCACGTAGAAGACATAGCTGCCATGAAGCTGGAAGCCATAAGCCAGAGGGCTGCCAAAAAGGATTATTACGATATTGCCGAATTGTTAAGCCGTTATTCCTTTAAGCAACTGCTTGGTTTTTATGAAGAGAAATACCCTGAGTACAGCATCAGGAATGTACTCGATGTGATAAAGGAAATCCCACGCAGAAACATGGAGTTGGAAAAATCGCCAGAGCCAAAAACCTTCAGGAATATCGGTTGGAAGGATGTTATGCAAATTGTGTTTGATGCTTTTGACAAATTCAGGTACAATGAACTGCAGGCAAAAATTGAAGAGATGAAAAAAAGAAAATAAACAACCAATTCAAAAGAGTTTCGTCTTATTACATAATCTAATCAGTATAAGTCTTATTAAGAACCAATATGTTATCGATAATATAACTATTAATTAGAATAAACCCAAAAAAAGTTATGAAAACTTCTATTCACCAAACCTCAAACCCGGCTGCATGGAAAAACGGGTTAGCTGCAAAAAAAATAAGACCTATAATCTTTTTAATAGTATCATTACTATTCCCATTTATAACAAATGCACAATTTTTTTCAGAAAACTTTGAAGGCGTAACAGCCCCCAACCTGCCACCAGGATGGTCAACAAGCACACTGGGAACAGATGGCGGCTTTTATACCGGTAATTACCTCGATGCTAACACAGGTGGATACTGGCCAGTTCCTGACCATACACAATTTGCCATGACAAATGATGATGTTTGTAATTGCGATAAATCTGCCGACTTTTTAGAATTACCACTACTTGATTTTACAGGACAAACAAATATGGTTTTATCATTTGCAGGGTACAATGATGGTTCTTACGGAGGAAATTCAACTGTTGAATTGAATATTAATAGTGGTGGGTGGAATGTTGTTCATACTTTAACACAAACTGCCGTATGGCAAAATATTACTATCCCCTTAACAGGTTCTGATAATACACCTAATATTCAGATTCGTTTCCATTATGATGATGCAAGTCAGTGGGCTACCGGGCTTGCTATTGATGACGTATCAGTAGATAAACTACCTGACAACGACCTTGTTTTACAATCAACATCCTCTATTACATATTATACTTTAACTCCATTGAAACAAGTTGTCCCTATAACTTTCGAAGCTTTGGTTGAAAACATTGGCATAAACCCACAAACAGGCACTATCCTTAATGTAAATATCACAGGTGCCGGCACATTTTCCGGCAGTAGCGGTTCACTTACTTTAGATTCTGGCGTAGCTGATTTGTTAACTGTTACTACAACTTATACACCGCCAAATATTGGCATCTATGATGTGGAGTTTGCAGCAACTCAAGACTCAACGGATTATACTCCGGTAAATAATTCTATGTCAGATTCTTTTGAGGTTTCTGACACTGTATATGCAAGAGACAATAATAATCCCGTTTATGAACTATCTGCTTCTTCGTATGGTTTATTTGGCCCGGGATATGAATTTGCTAATCTTTATGAAATAACAAGTGCAGATTCTGTTGTTTCTATCTCAATAAGGTTAGGGTCAAGTACTGTTGTAGGAACAGTAATACAGGGTAAAATCTATGACGATGCCGGTGGTCCAAATTCTGTAATCGGGTCTACTTCAACATACATTGTTCAGCCAGAAGATATATCCCCTGCAGGTTTTATTACAATACCGCTGTCAAGCAATCTCGGGCTCACACCAGGTATGTACTATGCATCAATAGCCGTATCCACAAGCGCTTCTGACATGACTATCATGGCTAGTGATATCCTTCCTGAAGATAGTAGCTCTTGGCTATATGATACTCCGAATACAACATGGCACACTACGACTAGCGGTGTTGCAGAAACATATTTTATAAGACTTAACCTATTGTATCAACCAACTCCTAACGATCTTGTTTTGAATGAAGTAGCATTTACTGATTATTCTTTAACCCCTTTAAGTCAAGTACTTCCTATTTCATTTAATGGTTTGGTTTCTAATGCCGGTACTAACAATCAAACAAATGTTATATATAAAGTTGAAGTAACCGGATCCGGTTACTTTTCTGATAGCACTACCGCAATACCTGTATTGTTGCCTGCAGAAGATTCACTCTTATATTTAGGCAACACTTATACTCCGGGAATTGGAGACTATAATGTCGATTTTACGGCAATTTCCGATTCTTCTTCAGTTGATAATGTACCAAATAATAATTCCAGGTCTGCTACATTTGGAATTACAGATACTGTTTATGCAAGAGATAATGGTATTTATACCGGTTCCGGAATATCGAATACAGGGGTAAGTTTCGAAACAGGTAATATTTTTGAAGTAATCAATACACGTGCAGCTTTTTCCGTTTCTGTTTATTTACAGACATCTACTACTGCCGGTAGCGTAATTAGAGCTAAACTATATGATTCCACACTAACAGCAACAATAGATTCATCAATTGATTATACTATCCAAGCGGAAGATATTAATACGGGATTTATTACTTTATCATTGCTAAATACGCCAACATTAGCGCCTGATTTTTACTATGCAATTATTGTTCAACCAATCACAGGTGATACAGTTTCCGTTGCTGATGGAAGTAATTTTTATCAACCTTCAGGGGCTTCGGTCTTCCGGGATACAGCCAGCACAGGTATATGGTATCCTCTTAATTTAGCTCCTTTTGTCAGACTTAATTTTGTTCAATGTACGCTAAATACAAGCATAAACCCTGCAAATGTAAGCTGCAACGGTGGCAATGACGGTTCAGCTGATCTGACAGTTTCCGGAGGAACGTCCCCATATACTTATTTCTGGTCAACGAGTGATTCTATAGAAGATATCTGGAGCATTTCAGCAGGCACATATTTTGTAACCGTTACCGACTTTTATGGATGCATTACCGATGATTCTGTTATTATTTACGAACCAACTATCTTGACAGCTTCAACATCTGGAAATGATCCGATCTGTAACGGATTATGTGATGGTGACGCAACAGCAACACCATCAGGCGGCTCACCTCCTTATTCCTACTTATGGAATGATCCCGCTTCACAAACCACAACTACTGCCATCGGCTTATGTGCAGGATCATACAATGTTACTGTAACAGATACCTTTTTCTGTGATACTGTTGTAAGCTATACGGTTAATCAGCCAACCCTGTTGACAGTAATTACAGCAGGAAACGATGAAACATGTTTCGGAGCATGTGATGGTGATGCAACAGGAACACCTTCAGGGGGAACACCACCATATACTTACTTGTGGAACGACCCTTTCTTTCAAACTACTGTTACTGCTACTGGGTTATGCTCCGGTGTTTTCAATACTACTATCACTGATACAAACGGATGTTATATCGTTGATAGCTTTACTGTTAATGAACCTTCAGCTCTTGTGCTTACTCCTTCAAGCGTTGATGCTGCCTGCGGGAATCCTGACGGCTCTGCATCTATTTCAGTTTCAGGAGGAACATCGCCTTACACTTATTTATGGGATGATCCGGGTTCCCAAACTTCTACAACCGCTGCCGGCTTGGTAGCTGGCAGCTATACTGTAATCGTTACCGATGCTAACGGATGCAATTCTTCTAAAGTTGTTGCTGTTAATGATGCGGGTGCTGCTTCGATTTCCATCTCAGACAGCACAATGGTTTCCTGTAACGGGAGCAATGATGGCGATGCTACAGCGTTCGCTACTGGCGGTACATCTCCATATACATATTTGTGGGATGATCCAGGATCACAGACTAATACGATTGCATCCGGATTATCTGCCGGTATTTATTCCGCTACTGTCACAGATAATAACGGTTGTATATCCAGCACTTCAGTTACTATTACAGAACCACTTGTTTTGCTTGCCTCTGTCACTGCCAGTACAAACGTGACCTGTAACGGAGGATTCGATGGTGATGCTACAGTATCTGTTTCAGGGGGTATTGGCACTTATACATATTTATGGGATGACCCCGGCTTGCAGACCGGTTCCTCTGCAACCGGTCTGGCTGCAGCAACCTACACGGTTACGGTCACGGATAGCAATAGCTGTACCGCAATTGATTCCATTACCGTTCCACAACCATCGCCATATACTGCAAATGCCGGCACGGATGCCACTATCTGCGAAGGTAGTCCACACTCTTTATCAGGGTCCATTGGCGGAGGCGCTTCAAGCTCAAACTGGACAACAACCGGAACCGGCTCCTTTGATAATGCAACACTACTGTCAGCAACATACACCCCTTCAGGCGCAGATATAGCTACTGGAACAGTAACACTAACGATCACTACAAACGACCCTGACGGAGCCGGACCATGCAATGCGGTTTCCGATGATATGACATTGACAATAAATGCATCGCCATCAGCGCCACCTGCTTCCGACACTGCTATTTGTTTCAGTGATCCTACTCCTGATCTTTCGGCAACAGGAACAATCATCCAGTGGTATAGTGATGCTGGTCTCACCGTATTGGAATTCAGCGGTAATCCATTTGCATCAGGAGATATAGCAGTGGGGATATATACCTATTATGCCACCCAGACGGTAAGTGGTTGTGAAAGCCCTGCTACAAATGTCACATTAACTATCAGCGAAGAGCCAACTACAGCCAATGCCGGGGCTGACCAAAACCTTTGTAATACTACAACAGCAACCCTTGCAGGAAACACACCGACAGCAGGAACAGGTACATGGAGTGTTATTTCAGGCGCTCCTACAATTACTATACCTTCATCACCCACTTCAGGTGTAACAGACCTTGTTGCAGGAGCTTCTGCTACTTTGAGATGGACAATCTCCAATGGAGTATGTGCAAGTTCAACTGATGATATAACTATCAATGTGGACCCCACGACAACCGTTTCCAATGCCGGACCGGATCAGAACCTGTGTAATACCTCAACAGTAACACTTGCTGCCAATGCAGTTGCCGGCAGTGAAACGGGCACCTGGTCGGTCCTCGCAGGCACGGCAGTAGTGACCAGTATTAATGAC
>JBDRNO010000247.1:0-45734 GCA_043811005.1 Bacteroidota bacterium
ATCTTTTAAATTAACCTTACAATTTCCCCTGTTAACATATACGATGGGAACGTTTGGATTTATCTGTATAGCAGAGTTATAATCTTTCAAAGCTTCATCGTAATCATTCAACCGGTCTTTTGCGTATCCCCTGTTATTATATGCAGAAGTATTTGGGTATTTTTCAATGACATCAGTCCAAAGGACTATGCTGTTTTGCCATACTTTAATACGATTGTAGGATAAAAATGAAAACACAATAAATATTGAAAATGCTAAAATCTGAATATATTTAAGATTCCCTAAAAGACTACCCAGATGGATTATGCATACCTTTTTACCTGCAAGATAAGCGTATCCCTCACCTGCCAAATAAAACAGACCTATATAAGGAATATAAGAATAACGGTCGGCAACGATTGTAATTGCGGTGGGCACTAACTGTAATACCATTATTATGGTTACAATAAAAAAACCAAAGCCGAATATTATTTTCCTCGTATGCCTTATCGAATAAATGACCAATCCGGTAATAATAACAGCTCCGAGCGGGTACAGCCAGTAGTAAAGCGGCAAAGACCCCGGTTGGTAAGCAGGGTATGGATAAAATGCTGAAAGATTAAGAGGTAAAATAAGCTTATATAGATAAAACAGCAAGCCATATCCTGCAAATTGAATGCGTTCAAGGATGGGGTATACATAATAAATTTCGGTTTGTTCACCGGTATGTGTTGCGAAAATTGCAATAAGCCCGAAAACAAGTGAGATGGCAAAAAAGGGAACTTTATCAACGATTACCCTTGCATTGAATTTTCTGATAAACAAATAATCTATTAAAATTAGTGTTAAGCTCAGGGATACTGCCATTCCTTTCGACATGCAGGACAAAAAAAAGAAGAATAGTGCTAAAAAATAATGAAGGATAGGAGAAGAGAGATTGTTGATGGATGATATTGGATGTTGGATGTTGGATATTGGTTATTTAAGGTTGTAAGTTTAACATATTTAATATACTTAATGAGGGATAATAAAAAGAAGAAGGTATAAAGGACATCTTTTCTTTCGGTAGCCCATGTGACTGATTCTACCCTCATCGGATGAATAGCAAATAGTGTAGCTGTAATCAAGGCAATAACTGATCTATCCCGGCTATGTATAGACAAGGAATGGATGAATATATAAACCAATATCACATTTAATAAATGAAAAAGAATATTTGTTAGGTGGATTACTTTGGGATTTATCCGAAAAAAATGATATTCAATTGCAAAAGACAGGATTGTCAGGGGTTGATAATTATACCAGTAAAGACCGCCAAATAATTCTTTGAGGTTAGAGAGTGACAATGAACGGACGAGATGGTTATTAACTATTAATTTTTGATCATCCCAGTTTGTTAATTCACAGTTGAGGGATGGGTAGAAGACGAAAAAAGTGAAGGCAAGTAAAATTGCAAGAGACAAGTAAGTTTTATTATTTATTATTTGCTTCACTTTATATTAGTGGTTGGTGATTGTTTAATAATTATACTTGATGCCAATGTACCGATGCTGATATACTACTTCATACTAATTATACAAATACCGGAAAATAGACAGCAATGAACATTAGTATTATTAGTATTCATTTGTATATTAGCATCGAATTTACTAATCCACTAATTCCCCAAAATGCCATCAATTAACTAATTACAATATTTTTTAATTAATTCAACAGCCCTGGCTTTTTCCCAATCCGAACAAGCCCCGTTTTTATCACCTGCAAGCATTTTGGCATTTCCTCTATTATTATAGGCTCTTGTATGATCGGGAGCTAAGTGTATTGTTTTATTATAGTCATGTATTGCTCCAGAATGATCTTTCAGGTAATATTTGGCATTTCCTCTGTTGTAATATGCTTCTGTATAACCGGGGTCAAGCTCAATTGTTTGTGAATAATCTTCAATCGCTCCGTAATAGTCATTTAATTTTTCCCTGGCAAGACCGCGGTTTACATACATTTTTTCATTATTAGGATCAATATCTATTGCTTTGTTAAAATCCAGTATAGCGCGTTTATAATCTTTCAGGTAACATTTAGTGTTTCCCCTATTGTTATATGCATCTGCATAATTAGGATTGATGTTTATGGCTTTAGTGAAATCCTGTATTGCGCTATGGTAATCTTTTAATTTTACTTTAGTATTTCCTCTGTTGTAATATGGTAATATATAAATTGAATCAAGTTCTATTGCTTTATTAAAATCCATTATGGCTTCTTTATAGTCCTGCATGTTATTTTTTACAAGTCCCCTGTTGTTATATGCTAATTTGGCATTTGGGTATTTTTCAATAACATCCGTCCACAGCACAATGCTGTTTTGCCATACTTTAGTTCTTGAATAGGTTAAAAAAGAAAATGTAAGGATAATGACAATTCCTAAAATTTTATATAAAATTACATTTTCCCTGCCTGCCGGAAGGCACAGCATCTTCCATTTTCCCTGCCTGTCTCCGCCAGTTGGCGGATTCGGCAGGCAAACATTTTCCATAAAATAATTATACCCTTCACCTATAATATAAAATAATCCAATGTAAGCTATGTATGTATAATGATCGGCTGCGATACCATCATAAGTTGGAAATAACTGCAAGATCAAAATAATTGTTGCAATAAAAAACCCGAAGCCGAACATTATTTTCCTCGAAAACTTTGTTGAGTAAATAACCGCACCTGTTAAAGCAAGGGTAAGTAATGGGAAACACCAGTAATAAAAGGGCAAAAAATCCGGCAGGTAATCGGGGTAAGGATAAATCGCTGAAAGATTAACAGGTAAGATAAGTTTATATAAATAAAACAACAATCCATAGCTCGCAAATTGTATCCGTTCGAAAAAACTAACGAGTTCACTATGTTTTATTTGTTGTTCGGTGTGCGTGGCAAAAACCGCAATAAGCCCAAAGAACAGGGAGATGGCAAAAAAAGGAATTTTGTCTAAAATTGCCTTGGCATTCAACTTTCTGACAAATAAGTAGTCAATAATAATAATAGTTAGACCTAGTGATACTGCCATGCCTTTTGACATGCAGGACAGCAGGAAGAAGACCAGAGCCATGAGATAATGTTTGATGGCAGAATGGGATTTTATGCCGGATGCTTGGTGCTGGATACTTGATACCGGATGCTTGATGTTGGGATCTGTTTTAATATATTTAACATACTGAATAAGGGATAATAAGTAAAAGAATGTATAAAGAACATCTTTTCGCTCGGTTGCCCATGTTACGGATTCAACCCTCATTGGATGAATGGCAAATAAAATGGCAGCAATTAGTGCGACAGATGAAGGAGAGCGGGAGTTGTTTGAAATTAAGCTAATAAATTTAAATACCAGCAGCACATTTAATAAGTGCAAAAGAAGGTTTGTTAGATGGATCACTTTGGGATTTATCCGGAAAAAGTGATATTCAATTGCAAAAGACAGGATTGTTAGGGGTTGATAGTTATACCAGTAAATGTCGCTAAATAACTCTTTGAGGCTAGAGAGTGACAATGAACGGACGAGGTGGTTATTAGCTATTAATTTTTGATCATCCCAGTTAGTTAATTCGCAGTTGAGGGATGGGTAGAAGACAATAAATGTGAAGGCAAGTAAAATTCCAAGAAACAAGTAAGTTTTATTATTTATAATTTGCTTCACCTGTTAATGGTTTATTGGTTGATAATTATACCCGATGCGAATGTTCCGATACTAATATACTAATTTATACTAATTATACGAATACCTGCAAAAAGACAACGATGAATATTAGTATCATTAGTATTCATTCGTATATTGGCATCGGGTGAAATTAGTATATTAGCATCGCATTCACCACAATACCAATTCCTCGATCAACAAATTTGCTAATTACAATATTTATTAATTAGTTCAACTACTCCGGCTTTTTTCCAATCCATACATGCGCCTCTTTTATCACCTAACTGAAATCTGGCAGTGCCTCGGTTTTGATAAGCCCTTAAGTGATTGGGCTTTTGTTCTATAATTTTATTATAATCTTCTATTGCTCCCTGGTAGTTTTTCAAAAAGATTTTTACATTTCCCCTGTCGTAATAAACTTCGATGAAATCGGGTTTGAGCTCAATGGCTTTGGTTAAATCTTTTATTGCATTGCTGTAATCTTTTAATGCGGCTTTTGCGAGCCCCCTGTTTGCATAATAAGTTGCTTCATTGGGTTTCAGGTCAATTGCCATGGAAAAATCCTCAACAGCCGCTTCATACTCATGTAAATAATTTTCAACCAACCCCCTGCTATTGTAAGCTGAATAATAATCCGGGTATAGTTCAATGGCTTTTGTAAAATCCTGAATTGCATAGTTGTAATCTTTGATCTCTTTCTTAGCGCATCCCCTGTAATAATATGCCATGGGATAATCCGGTTTTAACTCTATGGCTTTTTCAAAATCCCGTATGGCACCATGGTAATCTTTTAATTGATTCATGGCAATTCCACGATTATTGTAAGCAATTGCATTATCGGGGTATTTTTCAACAACATCCGTCCACAAAATCAAGCCGTTTTGCCAAACATTTATACGATTATGAGTTAAATAAGAAAATACCAGGATAATAGTAATTATTAACGCTCTGAAAATATTAATATGTTTATTAGATAAAAAGCTATCAACATGGATTATGTAACTATATCCTTCACCCACCAGATAAAACAATCCGATATAGGGGATGTATGAATAACGATCGGCAATAATGACCTTGCCTACCGGTAGCAATTGCAATACAAATAAAATTGTAGCGATAAAGAACCCGAAGCCAAACATTATTTTTCTTGTAAATTTCATTGAATAAACAACAAATCCCGCAACAGCTAAGGCAGATAATGGGAAAGCCCAGTAATATATAGGCAATGCTCCGGGTTGATATTCAGGATAGGGATAAAAAGCAGAAAGATTGACCGGCAAAATAAACTTATATAGATACATCAATATGGCATAACCGGCAAACTGCAATTGTTCAATAAAGTGAAAGGGATTATTTGAAGAGATATTATCATGAGAGCGAGTGGCATATACTGCCAAAAGCCCGAAAAACAGAGAAATGGCGAAAAATGGAATTTTATCCAAAATTGCCCTTGCGCTCAGTTTTCTAAGTAAAATATAATCAGTTATAACAATAGTAAGACTCAGCGATACTGCCATGCCCTTCGATAGGCAGGACATAAGGAAAAAAAATAATGCCAAAAGATAATGGGAGATAGAAGATGTTGGATCTTGGATATTGGATATTGGATGTTGATTATTTATGGTTTCGAGTTTAATATATTTAACATATTGAATAAGGGCTAATAAATAAAAGAAAGTATATAATACATCCCTTCTTGTAGTGATCCATGTAACTGATTCAACCCTCATGGGATGAATGGCAAACAAGATTGCTGCGATTAATGCAACATCCTGTTTGTTTGAGATTGATCTTATGAAAATAAATACTAACAGTACATTCAATAAATGTAAAAGAATGTTTGTAAAATGAAATATTTGGGGATTCAGGTCAAAAAAATGATATTCAATGGCAAAAGAAAGAAATACCATGGGTTGATAATTAAACATGTATATTTTACCAAAAAACAGCTTATATATATTTGCGGGCGATAATGAGCGGATTAAAGGATTGTTAGTTACCATCCAACCATCATCCCAGTTGGTTAATTCACAATTAATGGAAGGAAAAAAGACAATAAATGTGAATAATAATATGAGGCAGACATATAGATATGTTTTATTATAGATAATACGCATAGTCTTTGGCTTAGTTATTTGAAAGAAATATAATCTTAAGAGTTGATATTCTTAACCTGTTATATTCATAAATTTTAATGTGAAAAAGATAAAATCCCAAATACAAAATTCAAAAAAAAATGTGAGTTTGTATTACTTTATGGGATTTAATTATTGGGATTTATTTTGAAGTTGGGAGTTTATGAATAATTGAGGTTAAGTAAAGCAGGGCTTAAAAACAGTGCATCAGCCCATAAAAGCCGTTGTTTCGCAAACCAGGGGTTGTATATATTATACAATTGATAACCAAAAGAATGAAGGTATAGGGAAACATCATGAAAAAGCGGCTGATCTTCATATATATTCATAAATTCAACTTCTGTATAAATTAGTGAAATTTTATTTTGGGAGAGTAGATTTTTTGCTCCTTGAAGGGCTTTAAGTTCACCGCCTTGTATATCTAACTTCAAAATATCAATTCCGTTAAGCCCTTCCATCATTAAAAATTCGTCTATGGTTGTGGTGTTTATCATAATTTGTTCTTTAGTAGCAATCAATTTATCAACAATTGTTCCGGTATCAACAGATGGGAGAATTGAATTAGTTGCGCTGAATTTATTGACAAATAATTTTCCCTGACCGGTTTTATCAGAAATTGCCAGATTATAAGGAATAATGCAGCTATCCTGTTTCGTGTTTTCTTGCAACTTTTCATAAGACTCAGGGAATGGTTCAAAAGCATAAACTTTTGAACCGGGGAATAATTGCCGGTAAATCCGGCTTACACTACCAAACCGTGCTCCAACATCAAATATTGTTCTAACGGGAGTATCTTTGATTATTTCTAATTGCTGTTTATAAGCAGATTTATTCAGTAAATGATGTGTGAAGTCAAGGCGATTATAAAGCTCAGAACCTAAAATTTCGGAACCTAATTTATAAATTAATTTTTTAATTAAGAACATAATTAGTGTTAATTTGTTTTATTAGTGGCATCTGCCAGCTGGCGGACAGGTTTCGTTTATTGACAATTTTCCTTAATTAACTTCGCAGCAGGGCTATGACCCAACTCAAGCGCTTTATGCCAACCATCACATGCTTTTTCAATGTCGTTTAAGTAATACATTGAACCTGCACGATTATAATAATATATTGGATTGTTTGGATTTAATTCGATTGCTGTGTCAAAATCTTTTATTGCATTATTATAGTCCTTGAGAACAACACAAACATTTCCGCGCTTTAAATATATTTCAGAATTATCCGGATCAAGCTGTATTGCTGTACCGAAATCTCTTTTCGCTTCCTCATAGTATTGCAGAACAGCTTTTACGTTTCCGCGATTATAATACGCTGGAGAATAATCAGGATCAATTTCTATCACTTTGCTAAAATCTTTGATTGCCTCATGAAAGTTCCGTAAATCTGCATACGCGCTTCCGCGATTAAAATAACCGGTTTTATCATCGGGGTGTTTTTCAATAACATCAGTCCACAAAACTAAGCTGTTTCGCCAAATTTTAATGCGGTTAAATGTCGAATAAGATAGCGCTAAAATAGTAATGATTATTAATACCTTAAAATATTTTACAAAAGGAGTGAATGATGTGTTTATCGAATTTATTAAAAAAGAACAACCTTCACCAACTAAATAAAACAAACCAATGGATGAAATATATGAATAACGATCTGTTACAATGGCGTTGTTTGTTTGGATTAATTGCAAGACAAACACAATAGTTGCAATAAAAAAGCCAAAGCCAAATAATAATTTTCTCGTAAACTTCGTTGAATAAACAATAAAGCAGAACAAGGAAAGAACGGCAAAAGGAAATATCCAGTAATATATGGGTAAAGACCCGGATGCATAATCAGGGTAAGGATAAAATGTTGAAAGATTAACAGGTGCGATCAATTTATAAAGATAAAATAATACTCCATAACCTGCAAATTGGATCCGTTCAAACAAATTATATTCTTCAATATTTATTGGCGTCCATTCGGTATAAAAGGCAAAGGTTACGACAAGCCCAAAAAATAAAGAGATTGCAATAAATGGAATTTTGTCAATTATTGCTTTTACATTGGTTGTTCTTCTGAATAGATAATCTGATAATATGATAACTAAACTTAACGATACCGCCATTCCTTTTGATAAGCATGACAGGAGGAAAAATAATAGAGCTAAAAGATAATGGGTGCTTTGTGCATGGGGCTGGGTGTTAGTAGTAAGTGTAATGTATTTTACATACTGAATGAGGGATAATAGAAAGAAGAAGGCATAAAGAACATCTTTTCTCTCTGTTGCCCAGGTAACGGATTCAACCCTCAAGGGATGAAGAGCAAATAATGCGGCAGTGATAAATGCAATAATTAATTTGTCGCGGCTTTGCCTGGTCAAGGATCGGATAAATATAAAAACCAGCAAAACATTTAATAAATGCAGTAGAACATTAGTTAAATGAATCACTTTGGGATTTAACCCGAAAAAATGGTATTCAAGGGCAAAGGAAAAAATGGTCAGGGGATGATAATTTTGGACAAATATTTCACCAAAGAAAATCTCTTTAAGATTGGAGAGCGATAATGAGCGAATGAGGGGATTATCAATTATCATCCAGTTATCATCCCAATTGACAAATCCGTGGTTGATTGAAGGATAAAAGACAATAAAAGTGAAGACAAGTAAAATTCCAATATAACATACCTGACGAACAGGTATATGGCCAGATAAGTATGTATTAATATTTATCGTTTGCTTCACCTGTAGTCAAATTGTTTGTTATTTGTGATTTTTCCTCTTCCCCTGTTCTTTAATTGCCAACTGCATACTGTCAACTTGTCTATTAGCATAAATATCATTAACATCTCCGCCAACGGGCGGATTAATTTACAAAAGTCTATTTACAATATTTCCGGATCATTTCCTCAGCCCGGGAAAAGCCTAGTTGACGTGCTTTACGCCAGTCATCACATGGATTTTGCAAATCATTAATGCTGTATTTTGAACTTCCGCGATTAAAATATGCCTCAGCATTTTCCGGGTCAAGGTCAATAGATTTGTCAAAGTACGTTATCGCCTCTTTATAGTTTTTTAAAACAACGCTTACATTTCCGCGCATAAAATAAGCTTTTGAGTTGTATGGGCTAAGTTCTATAGTCTTGTTGAAATCTTTTATTGCCTCATGGTAGTTCTGTAAAGCCGCTTTAACATTTGCCCTGTTCAGATAAGCTTCTGAATAGCCCGGATTCAATTCAATTGCTTTGTTAAAATCACTCATTGCCTCCTCATAGTTTTTTATATCAAAATTTACTGCCCCTTTGTTACAATATGCGGTTTCAAAGCCGGGATTTAATAATATGGCTCTTTTATAATCTTTTATTGCCTCCTGGTAATCTTTTAATTTATGCTTTGCATTTCCCCGATTATTATATGAAAAATAGTAATACGGGTTTATTTCGATGGCTCTGTCTAAATTTTTTATCGCTTCACTGTAGTCTTGTAAAGCGACATAAGCATTCCCAAGATTAAAATAGGCAATTTGAGCATTAGGATGCTTATGAATAACATCATTCCATAAAAATATGCTGTTTTGCCATACTTTAATACGGTTATGAGTTAAAAAAGAAAATACCAGGATAATAACAATAATGATAATAACATAACAATATTTTAAATACTTGAAAAATAACAGAATCCCTGATCCAATAAAAGTTTTGTTATGGCTTTGGTATAATCGGGGCAGATGGGAAATGTAAGAATATGCCTCACCTGCAAGATAAAAAACCCCGATATAAGGTAAGTATGTATAATGATCAGCAACAATTGCACTATTCGTTTGAATCAATTGTATTACAAATAAAATTGTTGCAATAAAAAATCCAACACCAAAAATTATTTTCCTTGTAAACCTTATTGAATAAAAAACCAAGCATGTTAAAGCAATAACCAAAAATGGAAACAGCCAGAAATATACAGGTAAAAATCCCGACTGGTAAGAAGGGTATGGATAAAACGCTGAAAGATTAAAAGGTAATATCAGTTTATTAAGATAAAACAACAGCCCATATCCTGCTAGCTGTATTTTCTCACTATTAGTGTGAATTCCTTTAATAATTGTTTGTTCATCAGAATAAACGGCATAAATAGCGATAAGTCCAAATATCAACGAAATAACAAAAAAAGGTATTTTATCAAGAATTACCTTAATGTTAAATTTTCTGACCAAAAGAAAATCAATTAATATCAGCGTTAAACTAAGTGATACAGCCATGCCTTTTGACAAGCAAGATAAGAGGAAAAATAACAGGGCTAAGAGATAATGGGCGCTTGGAGCATGGGGCGGGGGGCATGGGGCATGGGGTTGGGTTACGGGTTTCGGGTTTTGGGTTTCGGGTTTAGAGTTTAGGGTTTCGGGTTTAACATACTTAACATACTGAATAAGGGATAATAAAAAGAAAAAGGTGTAAAGAACATCCTTGCGTTCAGTTACCCATGTAACCGATTCAACCCTCATGGGATGAATGGCAAACAAGAGAGCCGTGATTAATGCAACAGATGAATGTGAGTATGGAGATGCAGGTGAATTTGATCTGTTTAAATTATCACGGTATTGATATGTTAAAGAATGAATAAATATAAAAACTAATAATACATTAGATATATGTAAAATGACATTTGTGAGATGAAACGCTTTAGGATTTAATCCAAAAAAGTAATATTCAATGGCATAAGAAAAAAAGACCAATGGCTGATAGTTAAGATAGTAAATTTCACTAAATATCTTTTTGAGATTAGAAAAAGACAATGAACGAATCAGAGGATTATTAATGAGCATCCAACTGTCATCCCAATTTACAAATTCGCAATTTATGGAAGGGTAAAAAACAAAAAATGTGAATGTTAGTATAAAGCCGAGAAACAGGTGTATTTTATAGTATCGGAATTTACTCACTATATTCTTATTTACTCTATTTATTAGCATGATTATAATAAGTGGGTATCCATAAGGTTGCAGGGCTTTT
The DNA here is from genome assembly GCA_043811005.1 of Bacteroidota bacterium. Lineage (GTDB taxonomy): Bacteria > Bacteroidota > Bacteroidia > NORP154 > NORP154 > JBDRNO01. The sequence continues at coordinate 10,780 of JBDRNO010000247.1, forward strand.
TACAGGAATATAAAATAAATGAATTACAGGGGTTAATAGAACTTGATCTTCCTTGCCGCAAAAAAACACATTTTTAATAATAATAAACCATGCCTGAAGCGTGAAATATTTGTAGTGCCGTATTTTCGTTCACGATAACGAATGGGTAATTCGGTGATCTTAAGGTTTAACTTATGTGCACCAAAGATCAGGTCAAAATCGCCAAAGGGATCAAAATCGCCAAAAAAGCTCCGGTTGGCTTTTAATCTTTTATAATCCTTGTGAAAAATAACTTTGGTCCCGCACAAAGTGTCTTTAAAAGATTGATCCAAAAGCCATGAAAATACCATACTAAAGAATTTATTTCCCAATATGTTCAATAATCGCATAGCTTGCTTCTCCATTGGATATACTAACCTCGAACCATTGATAAATTCTCCCATACCCGATGCAATAGCTTCGTAAAATTTTGGCAGGTCTTCAGGCGGAACAGTTAAATCTGCATCCAATATCATTAAAATATCACCCGAAGCCATATCAAATCCTTTTCTAACTGCATCGCCCTTACCGGCACCGTCTTGTTGAGCTATTTTAATTTGATACTTATCCTTATATTTTTCCGATGTTTCCTGGATTTTCTGCCAAGTATCATCTTCTGACCTTCCTTCAATGAAAATGATCTCAATGGATTTGCCGAAAACGGGCATTCTCAAAACCGCCTCTTCAATATTACCGCTTTCGTTTCTGGCGGGAATAACGATTGAAACAGAATGTTTTTCTTTAAACGCTTCCTTATTTTCTATCGGCAATGTCTTTGCAAAACTAAAGGTGTTGAGACCAAAAAATCTGATGATGGGAATTTTAGCGATATATTTATTGAAAACATTAGAGATTAAAGGTATATATACAGGGCACAACATCCTTTTTGTGGTTCTGTAAACATCAAAACCCGCCAGGTAAAGCAAATTGTTAATATCAAGCTGGGAAAGCCAGTTTTGCGGTGGCGTCTTTGTTTTAATCCCGATCCATTCCGAAAATTTGATAACCGGTTCCCACAAATAGTTGTAATAAGTAATGATGATTTTTGTTTTAGGATGACAAACCTTATGAAGTTCATGAAAAACGTGTTGGACATCTTCTATGAAACCTATTAAATTGGATAGAATGATCAGGTCAAATTTTTCTGATAAATCCGGTTTTTCTGCACTCATCTCATGGAATTCAATATCAGGGAATTGTTCCCTGGCATATTTGATCATCGAAGGACTAAAGTCAATGCCAACTTTTCTTTTCCCTTTTATCCCATGCAATAGTTCGCCTGTTCCGCATCCAATTTCAAGAACCGATAGATCCTCATGAGAAAAATAATCACAATATCTTGTAATATCTTTCCAGTAATAGGTTCCAACTCCCATGCCTTTTATCCGTAGATGTGCTATGCTTTCAAAATAATCTTTATATCTATATTTTGTATTAATTAGCATATCAAAACGTATAGGATTTTCAATGTTTTATGAATATGTGTTTGGTGTATTGTGACTGGTGTCTTTGTGACTGATGTTAATTATTTGTGTTTTTTTACATATATTTCTTTTTGATTTAATAATTATCAGGCACCAGGCATTATACACCAGGCACTATATACCAGACACCAGACGCCTATACTTTTTTAATTAATTTACAAAGTTATGTTCTTTTATTATCTTTTAATCACTTCAATAGTTTGAAACATAGCCAGAAATTTTGACAAGGGTGAAATTAATTTTTCAATAAATGTTATTGTTCCAAAACTCCGGGAAGGGACAAAAGACCGGTATGAGACTCCTCCGCTTAACAGGTATCTGAAAGGAGTGTGGTAATGAATATTAACTAATTGTAAATTTGGGAACCTGATCATAAACTCATCAATATCCCTTTCAAATATGATCCAGGGCAGAGCGATATTAGCCCCCGAAAGAGGCCCGGAAGAGGGGAAAGTCCAGCTTTTTGTTTTTGGATCAAAGGATTCATGATGTAAATTTTTATATATAAATCTGCTCCATAAAGTATTAGCCGGCTCGATCATAATGATCTTGCCTCCGTTCTTAAGTGTTCTTTGGGCTTCTTTAAAAAAAGCTAAGCAATCAGGAATATGATGTAAAACATCTATCATAATAATAGCGCTTAGCTCATTGTTTTGAAAAGGCAGATATTCAGCAGATAAAACCAAGTCACAATGATCTAATGGTAAAATATCTGATGTTATTATGCCGGGATTTAATTCTTTAATAAAACCGCCACCTGAGCCAATTTCCAGGAGTTTTCCTTCAGAAAGACCGGATATTTTTTTTAGAATAACATTATACCATTTTATATATAATTTCTTTAAGAATTTTTTTTTAATTATGATATCCCTGCGTCTTAAGGTGGTTTCAGCATCATCCAGGCTGCAAATATCACTCTCCGGCAACTTGAATTTTTCAAATAGAAATTTAAACATGGTATTAGCACATAATCTGGACTAGCCAGAACCATAGGGGTTTAATGATTAAAATTTAATTTACCGGTTTTTGTGCATAAATAATAACAGAACCGGCTATTTCTTTTAAAACCGGAATCTTTTCACAAATTTCCCCGGTTTTTTTTATTGTATTGATAAGGCAATTGGGTGTAAATGGATGCAGGAAGTCATAAGGAAATACCGTGCACTCAGTAAAGCCGGTTTTTATTAATAGTTTTTTTAAATTCCATCTGATTATTGCTGTCTCGTCAGGAGAAACGCCAAACCAATTTTTAATTAAGGGAACGTTTCTTTCAAAAAAAATTTGTGGGTTTAGCATATTAGGTTCAGCAAAAATCATTCTGCCACCGGGTTTTAATATTCTGAGTATTTCCAGCAGAGCTTTCCCTATCTCAAGATGATGCAGAATTGAACTGCCATATACTCCATCAAAATCGTTATCCTCAAATTTCGTATTCATAGCATCATCCACTTTAAACTCAACGTATGGTAATTTGTTCTTGGCTTGAGCCAAAAGATCTTCAGAAATATCAATGGCTGTAATTGTAGCATGGGTGGCTTTGTAAACTTTTTCTGTGAACAGACCGGTGCCACAGCCGATTTCTAAAATTTTATCAGCAGAATTAAATCTTCCCAGATTGATAAGATAGTTAGCTCGCCTTTCAGCCCTGATTTGTCCGGCTGGACTCTTCCATCCCCAGATGCACTCGGCATCTTTGCTTATTTTTTTCCCATGTTCAATTTCGCGGGTAATTCTATCCATTAATTATAATTTTGTTATTTAAATTTACGTTTTTTGTACGACAAACGTAGTTAAAATAATAATGTGTTTAATTGCAGAAAATTATTTTTTTGTCAAACAAAAATGTATTCATTGTAAGAAATATAAAACTTTATATATATTTGTCCTGCTGAATTTGATATGGAGAAGCCGGGATAATCCCCGCGAGAAATAATATCAAGAGCATAACATTGTGAATTGATTAAAAATAAAATTACTTTAAAATATCATGAAACAATTTTTTTTACATTATTATATTTTGGGTTTAATTTCATTATCCTGCTGGGTGAATTCGTTTGCTCAGGATTTTGAGGTAGCCCCGGTACAATTAAATTTTGCTGTGGAGCCGGGAGGGTTGGAATCAAAGACAATAACTGTCATGAATCATTCAAACAAGTCGCAGACTTTTGTATTAACATTAGGTGATGTGGCAAGGGGTAACATTGATAAAAGCAAACCTGTTCCTGCGGGGAGTAGTAAAAGATCTTGCGCAGACTGGATCACCATGAATCCATCCTTTTTCGAACTTAATCCAAATGGAACAATAGATATTGAAGTACTAATGCAGGTCCCAAGTGACGGATATTCAACAAGATGGGCAAGAATTTATGTAAGGGCAACCCAGGAACAAACACCCAGGGCAGCTGATAAAGTTGTAGCTTCAGGTATTATTATTAGCCCAAGAATAGGTATAAATGTTATTCAATCGCCTAAATCAAATACAAAATATAAAGCTATTGTTTCTAACTTTAAGGAAGTAACTACTGCCCAGGATACAGTTAGAACATTTACAGTTTCAGTAGATAATATAGGCGATAAAATATTAAATTGTAAAACTTACCTGGTAATTTCCAATTTAGAAACTGCAAAAGAACGCAAGTTGAACCCCATCAATGTTAATGTATATCCGGATGAATCACGAGCCGTTACCTTAAAGCTACCTCAGGATTTAGAACCTGGCACATATTCACTTGCCGCAATTGTAGATTATGGACATAGAACCAACCTGGAAGCCGTTCAATTACAGATTGAAGTGGATTAGTGCCGTTGCAAATTATTTTTGTCATATAAAATACTCCATATAATGTTTCAAAATTAATTTGCTGTAACACTAACCATATTTGCCAACAACCGGCAGCGTTGCATGAAATTAATAAATGAGAATAATAACTATTATAATTTGTTCTATTATAACCCTTGAAGCTTTTTCGCAAAAGGAACGCGATACAGTATATACCTGGTACGATGATGCTCAAACAATGCGCAAAGAGGTATACCTAACTGTGAATGACACAAAACATGGCGATTATAAATATTGCTATGAAACAGGAGAATTATGGCAGCAGGGGGACTATAATAATGGAGAATTAAATGGCTTGTGGAAAATATATTACAAGGACGGTTCAATTAAACAAAAAATAAATTATGTAAATGGAAGCCGGGAAGATTTATTTGAAAGTTACTATGAAAATGGTCAGATACATCAAGCCGGTTATTATTTGGAAGACAAGTATAATGGAATTATAAAAACCTATTATGAAGATGGTAACATAATGGAAATAGCTCATTACAAAAATGGTCAGTTATATGGTATGGCAACTGGGTTTTTTGAAAATGGGAATTTGATATACAGGAGAAATTATATTGACAATAAAGCTAACGGTCTATGGGAATATTATCATCCTAACGGGAAAATAAAAGAACAAGCCATCAAAAAAGATGATTTGTATGATAGTGCTTTTATTGGTTATTATCAGACGGGATCTCTTTTAAAAGAATGTAAATATTCAAAAGGAAAGTTAGATGGTGAATATATTGGATATCATTTGAATGGCAGTATTATGGTCAAATGCCTGTATATAAATGATAAAATTGAAGGTGAATGGGAAGAATACTATGACAATAAACAATTAATGGAAAAAGGATACTACAATAATGGTAAAAGGGATAGTTTATGGATTGTTTATTATCTTAGTGGCAAAAAGCATATTGAGGGTAATTATAAAAACAACTTATTTAAAGGAGTGTGGAGTGTTTATTATGAAAACGGCAATCTAAAACAAATAGGTGAATATTCAGCAGGTGAGGCTATAGGACATTGGAAATTTTATCATCCAAATGGCAATCTCATGGAAGAAGGGAAATATGAAAAAGACAAGAAAGATGGCATTTGGAAACAATATTATGATGCAGGAGAGTTAAAAATCATCACGAATTATAAAAATGGGGAGTTTCATGGAATCCAAAAAGCATACGACTTAGAAGGAAAAGTAATAGAAAAACGAAAATACAATAAAGGGGTTTTGAAAAGTAATTCAAATGTTTTTTAAGTATCTCCCTTTCTTATTATTCTCTCTGCCTGTCTTCGCTTTTGCCCAGCAGACAGTAATTAAAGGAAAAATTACCGATGCAGGATCAAATGACGCTATCCCGTTTGTTAATGTTTATTTTCTTGGTACGACCATAGGCACAACAACAAATTTTGAGGGTTATTATGAAATTAAAACTACTCAACGTGTCGACTCTATTTCCGCTTCTAATATAGGATATCATACTAAGACCAAATCCCTTAAAAAAGGGATACTGCAAACGATAAATTTCCAGTTAACCGCTTCCACCACCCAATTGCAGGAGGTTGTCATTTTACCTACTGAGAATCCTGCGTTTGCTATCATGAGAAAGGTAATAAAGAATAAGGTGAAAAATGATAAAAGATCTCTTTCAGCTTATGAATTTGAGAGTTATAATAAGGTTGAAATTGGTGTTAATAATATCTCCGAAAAGTTTCGAAAAAGGAAAATTATAAAGAAGCTCACAGCAATTATGGACAGCTTACAAATAATAGCGGGAGAGGATGGGAAGCCCGTGCTGCCGGTATTCATTTCAGAATCCATATCTAAATTTTACTACCGTGATAACCCTTCAAAATTCAGGGAAGACATAATCAATTCAAAAATAACCGGGGTAGGCATGGATGACGGGACATTGTTAACGCAGCTTATCGGAACTACCTTTCAGCAGTATAATTTTTATCAGAATTGGCTTAATATACTAAGCAAGGATTTTGTTTCACCAATTGCTGACGGTTGGAGGGTTTATTATAAATATTATTTGACGGATAGTATGTATATCGGCAAACACTGGTGCTATAAAATGGAGGTAAAGCCAAAACATCCACAGGACCTTGCGTTTCAAGGAACGATCTGGATTACAGATTCCTCCTTTGCACTGAAACAAATAGATGTTACTATTGGCAAAAGCGCCAATCTTAATTATATCGAAAAGCTCAAAATTCAGCAAGAGTTAACACAAATCCAAACAGGTGCCTGGCTGCCGGTTAAAACACGGGTTCTGGTTGATGTTGCAGAAGTTATGAAGGGATGGACCGGCATGCTTGCCAAATTTTATACATCTAACAAAGACTTTAAAGTGAATGACCCGAAGGATTTGAAATTTTATGAAGAACCAATAGTGGTTACTGAAGGAGCGCTTGATCACGTGGATGATGAAGAATTTTGGAAGCATCAGCGCTATGATTCTCTCTCTAAAACAGAATTACATGTGTATGATGTAATTGATACTCTTAGGAATATGCCACTGATCAAAACATATATTGATATAGTAAATATATTCGTCAATGGTTATTATACTCTCGGGAAAATTGACCTTGGCCCCTACCTCTTTACCTATGCCTATAATGATATAGAAAGTCATCGTTTCCAATTAGGTTTCAGAACAAATTATGATTTCAGCAAAAAATTGATTTTAAAGGGATATCTTGCTTATGGAACCCTCGACCAAATTTTTAAATATAGTGCGAGTATTAGATATATACCAAGCTTAAAACCCCGTACCGAAATGGGAATAGGAAGGAGATTTGATCTCAGGCAGGTCGGCTTGAATGATGATATTGAGAGTAACCTTTTTTTATCCTTTTCAGCCTTTGGTATATTGAACCAGCCATATTATGGTTATGAAAACAATATCTGGTTTAAAAGAGAAATAATCAAAGGGATCACCCAAAAAATTGCTTTTAATAATTACTCTTTCGATCCTAAATTCGATTTTTGTTATCTTACAGACGAAGATATAATAGAAAGCTTTACGACCTCGGAATTGATCTTTGAAACAAGATTTGCCAAAGGTGAAAGATTTTTGCAAAATGATAATGAAAGAATTAGTCTTGGTACAAAAAAATGGCCTGTCTTTACTATCAAATACACACTGGGAATCAATGATGTATTAAATAGCGATTTTGACTATCATAAATTAACTTTAAGTGTTAGCGACCAGATAAAAATGGGGGTGTTTGGCAAGTCGTATTATTTGCTTACTGCCGGGCAAATATTTTCCAGGATACCTTATCCGTTGCTGGAAGTGCATTTAGGAAACGAAACACCGTTTTATTATAGTGAAAACTTTAATTTAATGAATTATTTTGAATTTGTCAGCGATCGTTATGTGTCTCTATCCTACAGTCATCATTTTCAGGGTATGGTTCTCAACCGCATTCCCCTGATGCGTAAGTTGAAATGGAGATTGCTGGGTACTGCGAATTTGTTATACGGCAATACGGGCTCAGGAAATACTGATCTCACAAATACAAATCAACCTGTTTTCAAAACATTGAAAGAAAAACCCTATATTGAATTCAGCTATGGAATTGAAAATATTCTGCGGCTCATTAGAGTTGAAGCCTTTCACCGCCTGACATACACAAATAAAAAGGAATATCCTGGTGCAAACAATTTTGGAATTAAGTTTTCAGTACAGTTTAAACTATAAAAAAGCAATTAATATTACGTGCTTAGGAAATTAAAAATGTTGCGAGTGCCTTCTCCGAAGTATTCTACGAAGGACGAAGTCGTTCGCTACTGGCTGCTCGCTACTGGCAACTGGCAAAAATGATATAATATGAGTTACCGAAATCTAGGAATTTGGCAGGAAACTACATAATTTTATTGATAGAATTGAAAGCGATTTAGCGAGAAGCCAGAAGCGAGAAGCAAGGAGCAAGCAATATTAACAAGTAGCGAAAACACCTATCAGTAAAGGAAAATTCTTGAAAATTTGACACATTAAAATAATGACCGACCAAATAAAACACGAATGCGGGATCGCACTAATCCGGTTACTCAAACCGCTCGAATTTTATAAAAAAAAATATGGAACCCCATTATATGGTTTAAATAAACTGTACCTGCTGATGGAAAAACAGCATAATCGCGGACAGGATGGGGCAGGTGTTGTTAATATAAAATTGGATGTTGAGCCGGGCAGCGTGTATATATGCAGAGACCGTTCCATTTCATTAAATCCCATTCAGGATATTTTTGACAGGATCAATGCGAAATTTGCAGTGGTAGCACGAGACCACCCTGAATCGCGCAATGATGCAAAATGGCTAAAAAAGAATGTAGACTTTACCGGCGAATTACTTTTGGGGCATGTCCGTTATGGTACATTTGGTAAAAACGATATTGAAAGCTGTCATCCGTTTCTTAGACAAAATAACTGGATGACCAGGAACCTCGTTCTTGCAGGAAATTTTAATCTGACCAATGTTGATGAACTTTTTGATTTGTTAGTAAAAATAGGGCAGCATCCCAGGGAAAGATCAGATACGGTTACTATCCTTGAAAAGATTGGACATTTCCTTGATATGGAGAACGAGAGGTTATTCCGGAAATATAAATCCGAAGGATATTCTAACATGGAAATATCAGGGCTTATTGCTCAAAATATCGATATTCAGCAAATATTGATCAGAGCTGCCGAAGATTGGGATGGGGGTTATGTGATGGCTGGTTTGATAGGTCATGGAGATGCTTTTGTCATCAGGGATCCATCTGGTATTCGCCCGGCATACTATTACCATGACGATGAAGTGGTGGTTGTTACATCTGAACGCCCTGCCATACAAACAGCTTTTAACGTACCTTTTAAGTCGATCCGGGAAATCAAACCCGCCCATGCTTTAGTGATCAATAAAAACGGAATGGTAAGAGAGTACCAGGTAAAAGAACAACTTGAAAGGATGTCCTGTTCTTTCGAAAGAATATACTTTTCGCGTGGCAGTGATATTGATATTTATAACGAAAGAAAAAAGTTGGGAAAAACACTTTGCCCCGCCCTGCTTGAAGCAATTGAATACGATGTGAAAAACACTGTTTTTTCCTACATCCCAAACACTGCCGAAGTGGCTTTTTACGGATTAATTAAAGGTGTGGAAAATTACCTGGATGATGTAAAGAGAAGAAAGATCATAGAGCTTGGGCATGACACAGATGAGAACAAATTGAAAGAAATACTCTCTGTAAAACCCAGGGTTGAAAAAATAGCTATTAAAGATGCCAAGCTTAGAACGTTCATCACCGATGACCTTCACCGGGATGAATTGGTAGCCCATGTTTACGACATTACTTACGGTACAGTGAAAGAAGGTGTTGATAACCTTGTTGTTATTGATGATTCAATAGTTCGCGGAACCACGTTAAAGCAGAGTATCATCAGTATTTTAAGCCGGCTAAATCCAAAAAAAATAATCATTCTCTCTTCCGCCCCGCAAATACGTTATCCCGATTGTTATGGAATAGATATGGCAAAACTCGGTGATTTTATTGCTTTCAAGGCAGCCATAGAACTCCTTAAAGAAACTTCCCGGGAAAATATTATTGATGATGTTTACGAAAAATCAAAAGCCCAGGAAAATTTGCCCAAAGAACGGATCAACAATTATGTAAAAGAAATTTACAAACCCTTTACTGCCGATCAGATCTCTGAAAAAATATCCAAACATATTAAACCGGAAGATATTAAAACAGAAGTACAGATCATCTACCAGTCTTTGGAGGGATTACATAAAGCATGCCCAAACCATAAAGGAGATTGGTATTTTTCCGGAGATTATCCCACCCCAGGCGGGAACAGGGTGGTTAACAGGGCATTTATAAATTTTATAGAGGGGAAGAATGTGAGAGCGTATTGATTAGACCTTAAAATTTCACTATTAATAACATGCCTGCATACCGGAGTGCCGGTATTTCGGCACGCAGGCATGTTATCGATAATTTTGTTGCTGTTAATAGACAAGTCTACAGTCGGCAGTCCACAGTCAGCAAAAAAAATTCTTACAGCAGACTTCTGATTGCCGACTGAAGACTGTAGACTGCTGACTTGTATGATTAATAGGCATACTGCATTTTAAATATTATTTTTTAAGGTAAATAGATACCAAAGCTTTTTCAAAGTTTTAAACTTTGGAAAAACTACCATTTAAAGTGAATGTCATTTAATGCTTCAACGCTTTTTATTTGAATGTATCGGAATTATTATTTTTTAGGAATTATTGTACGGCTTATAAAAAAAAATATAATCCTTTCCTTTATACTTATATCCGCTCTATTTTATAAAACATCCTTCGCAAACACCGGTTGGCAAATTTTAGAATCTTATTTTAAGGGGAAGGGATCAGCTCAAATATGGAATGCACGTATAGCAAGCGTTGATGAAAATTCCCCGGAATTCCAGGTAACCAAATGCTATGGCTCAGCTTCAATTATTCATGGTAAAGAATATGAATATGACGAGAAACTGGCTGATCATACTTTTTCCATTGCAGGAGAACAAGCCGTTTTGACGCTTTGGAAAAGAGAAATGATCTCGGTTGAAGCCATTCTTGATCCTCCAATACGAATTCTCTACACTTTTGTGTTAATGTCAGGTGAACGCCTTCTGATAAAACAGGAACACCTGGCAGTAGTACGGCAAGATTACTTTTCTATTGATGAAATACCGGTATCTGATAAAGGGCATCTTCTGAAAGATGAGCCAAAAATGCTATCTGAAGCTCTTCAAAAGAGCGATGAATCGATCATAAAACAATCGTCTATTGTACAATTGGCTAATTGGCTTTTATCTGCCAGGGTACCGTTAGGCCCTGCAGAGGAGAGGATCATTCCCGGATCCTGCAAAGCATTGATAAATAACAGAGAATCTGACATTCCGGTAATTAAAAGGGACGATGAGAGGATTGTATTAAAGATAAATGCCAATAAGGAAGATTCAGTCACGCTCTTCCCGCGATTTTATGTAAAGTCATTAATTCCTTTCTGTGATCATGTAGACATTAATGAAGAAATGCTTCCCGCTTATGCGTTTGTAAAATTAGAATGCGAAGATGGCGCTGTTCGCACATTTGGCAAGCCGGCTTCCGGAAACGGGGAATTTCAATTTGGCCCGGTCAAAGCACATAACCTGCGCAAAATGAAATTGTCTGCTCTTTATCCGCTTGAACCACCGGGCACAGAGCCATCTATAACCATAGAAATTCTTTATCGTTCGGGAAGACCTGTGGAAGCATATTTAGACCGGGGTAAATTACCTCCTCCCCCTCCAATACCCGCTAAACTTAAAAAGAAAAAGATAATTACAACAACGCTATCTCATGTTGCCTTGGCTATTAACCCTGATATAGGTATAGTAGAAGGGCTGGATCATGAAAACTTATTGGATCTGTATGCTGTTGCTTTTAAGGAAGCGAAACAACATCCTGATCTATTGGAAATATTGAATGAGGCAGCAAAAATGGAGCTGGGAGAAAAAAGCTGGTCCTTTCCTCATTATAAAGAAAAACTTTCGCCTGACTCTTGCTGGACAAAGTACGAAGCAATGGCTGCCCTGAAGGATACATCTCTCTCCGGTCAGCTTGCTAAAAAAATAATTACAGGGTTTGAACCTATGCACGAGCTGGTCATGACCAAGGTACCCTCTGATAATACCAGGGAGAAGGATAAGAAAACCGCCTTCCCTCATGCAATTGCTGCTGCTGCTCTCATCAGGGCTGATGCCGGAAAATATGATGAACTTATTAAAAAACAAGTGGAACATTTGGTTGATAACCACAATTTATTAGAACCATGCGAATTATCATTGGATGAGATCATTAAAGCGGGGCAGGCGCTTAAATTATGTTCAAATTTTACTTCAAATAAGAGGACAAAGAAACTTTCTGCAAAAATGGTTAAAGCATTAAGAAATGAAGCCTATAACAGGTTTGTGCAGACCGGGCATAAACTCCTGCTTAAAGAAAAAGTGAGGATTGCGCATTTGATCTCACCGGTATGGAGACCTTATTTTAAAACACCTGAATTTCTGCTTGCTAAGGAAAAATCCAACCATGAAGAAATAATGCCGGTTCAGCGCATGGCCCCCGGTCCCTATGGCAGGGATATTACAGGCGAAGTTCTTGAAGATGCGAGATTGCGCTATAAAGCGGCATTTGGCAGGTCGCTTGATATGATGAAAAAATCTGATATGCCATTAGAGGAAAAACAAGGATGGATAAATAGCTTTCATGATAAATGGTATGATTATCTTTTCGGTGTTCATAAAGGTGGATATTTACAGCCCTATGAAGGTGATTTGAACAGAGACCGTGAAAGGGCGATGAAGGTGATAGAAGAAGATTAAGTTCTTATTTCATTTTTAGTCGGACAGTAGTGATAATTTATATTTTCTGCACTTAATAATCAAGTTCTGGGTTGTTGGTTTTATACTCAGACTCTGTAACCAATACATACCACCAAGTACCCAGAAACAGTATCTTCTTTTTACTTACCTGTTTTAAATAATTCCATCCACCAGTTGTTTTTAAGAGCCACTTATAACTTTTTTCTCATCATTACGCAACCATTTCTTCATTAATTTTTCATTATTTGTAATATTCCCAATATAAAAAGTTGTGCTATATCCAAATGCTTCAGAATCAGATGCCCGTTCAATAACAACTTTTGCCGGTTCGATATAGTTTGAATGAATAAAAAATATTTCACCTTTACGTTTTAATAAAAACCCCACATGATTATCCAGCCCTGTTAAATATATCCCGTTCTCAAATTTTTCTTTAACCTTATCAATTAATTTACCGGATGAATAGTTAAAAAAAGTTAAGACCGATTCATTCAAATTTATCGTCTTTGCCTCATCTCCTGAGTATTGTTGCGCTAATTTGTACCGGTTTAAGTTCAATCCCATATCCCTCAAGGTAGTTGAAACAAAATAACCACAAGCTATCGTGCCATTTTGTGGTGTTGCACTGTGCCCTTCAAAATCCCATTTAGTTCCATACCAGTATGGGATCACTTTATTCAATAAATATTCTGTAAATAACATTTTAACGGTATCAATACTTACCTTATCAGCATCAAAAAGTATCTTCAGGGAGTCGCGTTTTTCACGGATATCATTACATTGCAATCTGTATGGCATTTTTGGCTCATGAATGATAATATTAAACTCATTCCAGCTTATTGTATCTGGGTGTTCAACAGGAAAATACTGCGAAGTATCTGTTTCTTCCGCCTTCGCTGCTGCTATGGAGGACGAGAATGAAGAGCTGTCTTGTGATTGGCTATTATTAAGTTTTGGTTCATCTGAAGATGAGCAAAAAGTAAAAAGAGTAAAGCATAATATTGCAAAAGTTAGCTTTTTCATTATTGAATCACGTTTAAAATGTCAATTAAACTTTTTATGTACATTCTTTCTACAAGCATTAGTATATTTTTAAAGATGAAAGGTCAATATTTGTATATCTCACTATAGTTACCCTATCCCAATCATTTATAAATGGAAATATTTTATCAATAATTATTGCATTTTTGTTTTCTTGTTTTGATTCTTCAATAGTATAAATATTGTAGTGAGCTTATATGTTTTGTTAGTTTTCATTATTAATATGTTTAGAAGCTTTTCCAAGCGTTAACTTTCCAAAAGTTTGGAACTTTTGGAAAGTTTATATATTAAGGATCTTTTCCATATCAGCTTTTGACTTGATGGTCCCGTCCTGTGTTTCCAGTACAAAAGTGTACAGGGGGCGTTCTAACCTTTTTAGTAAACCAAAGTTTATACTGCGGTATTTGCTGACCGGGAACAGTGCTATCCTGTTGCCCGGCAGGATGGTGAACAGCCGGAAATTCTTATCATTCGGGTCAATACACAAATTATCCCAGTCACATACAGGCAGTTTTATCACCGTCCTGTTATCCCCAGGCAGGCAATAAACCATGTCAAGTGCATACGCCTGGTTTTCAACCTGCTCGTCCAGCTTAAACACAGCAGCCACCTGCACCGGATTGTTTAGTTTCATTAGCTTGTCATAATTGTATATGCCAAAGCCCGATATTTTTATAGCTCTGAAAACCTCGGCTTCAAGCTGCAAACGCCTTTCTTCTATTGCGATCTTGCGCATTGTTGCATCATAATCACTCTGCCATTGTTCAGGGGTGAACCTGAACAGATATTTTAGCGGCATAATACACTCTGCCTTTAAGGTTGTTGTCTTCTTTATCTTTTTATCTGATACCGAGAGCAGGAAAACATTCCCTCCGACACTTTTCACATCACAGTAATACCCTTTAGTCCACCGGGGGAAGTTATGACCGGATAAGTTTTTCCATACCATCATGCCTGCCGGATAAGTATTACCCTTAACGGAAACAGAACCACCATACAGATCGAACATCCTTAATCCATACTTACGTGCCTTATTCTTAAGTGTAGCGCTGTCTTTGTTCTTGTATATCTTTGCCCAATCGTCATTAAAATACACATCAATAAATGCATTATAGTTCAATACGAAATAATCTTTGCCAAACGGCACTATAATATCAGGTTCCAGTTCAGCAATTTTTTTCCTGATCACCTCTCTTTCAGGGTTTTCAACCGGCTTTGCATAATCAACAAATTTCCATTTATCATCGGCTTCATCATAAGCAAAGAAGTTATAATCCGCACCCGGTTCATAAGATGCAAATACTATCTCCATCTTTTTGTTCTCAGCAAGCTGTAACTCCCTGCCTTCCTGTTCCGCCCTGATCTCGAACATACCTGCGGTCTGCATCTGCATTGTTTGTCCATTACTTGTAAAATCCATAGGTATCCCTGACAGGAAAATATCCAGTGCATCGTGATATTCGCGGTATTTGATGTTTACCTTGCCCGTTACAACATTGCCCGAATCATCAACCAGCGCCCCGGGCGGGATGATGATGCTTGTACCTGAATTTTTTACAATGGTATCGCCTTCAGTGGCATCAATTGTATATTCGTCAAACTCCGGTATAAGTTCAGAAAAAGGAGGTTGAATTAATGACCCTTGTTCTGTTTGTTCTTCCGGCGATGAACAACCGGCAATCATGACTGCTATTACGCTTATAACAGTACTTTTCTTTATTAAATTAATGACATTTGTTTTCATGATTTTTAGTTTATGTTAGTATTGTGTTTTGTTTTTAGTTCTTTGTTCTTTCCGGTTTCTCAGTTTTCGGTTATCAGTTCTCGGTTTGTCAGGTTGCCGGGTTTTTGTTAATAATGCTCAACTAACTGATAACTGATACCCGGTAAACCGAACAACTGACAACTGACAACCGACAACCGACAAACTGATTAGTTTCATAATTTTAATAACATTAATTCATCACTGTAACTTTTTGCAAATGATTCTTAAAAAAATATACAGATATATCACTGTAAGAATACTGCTCCCCGTCATACTGTGCGCCATACGGAAATGTTTTTGCATCAATCCATTTCTCTATCTCTTCCTTTGATGCGCAAAAATTATGGTTGTAGGCAGTAGCATAGAACCTTAGCTTCTCAATATCATCCCGCCATTTAATATCCTTGAATCTCTCAGAGGTAATATCATAAAAACATTCCAGGTATATAAACTGCCAGGTAAGGGACCTTAATCTTTCCACCCTTTCTCTCCTCGTACCTGTGATAGCAGTATCTTTAAATGCCGTTATTTCATGATATTTGTTCATAAGCTCGTTTGAACGCTTAACGCGTTCCTCAAGAGTTTCTACAAATGATGGTTTCATCTGGAACCTGCCGATGGAAAAATCAACCATCCCGGCTCCGTATTGCACATAACCGTACTCAAGCGATTTTGTCTCAAAGAAATCCCTGAAGAGTGAATATCTTATCAGCTCGGGAAATATTATTGATAACATCATGTTCTTTTTTTCTGCATCTGTCTTTATAACCTTATTAAATACTTTATGGTTTTGTTCAATGAATGACACGGCATTGTCATATTCGGAATGGAATATCTTTTCATAGTTGACTGGCTTGGTAAGAAGCATTATTAGTGATATGTATAGCAATGGCTTCATTGTTGAAATTTAGTTGAATTCAATTTTATGATCAGGTATAAACATTTTCAATAGTATAACGCAATAAGCACACCAAACAGCTATATAATACTGTAAGACAAAAGCTGATAAATTTGTAGGGGATGACTGATGTTTTTGTGGGTGATTATCCGATAGGTTAAGAAATGCTCTATTAACATTCCCCTTTATGCGATGTTCAATGGTGTGAATTTTATGAAAGATTTTGAGATGATCGTAGAAAAAGAGAACTAAAAATCCATGCTTTCAAGCTTTTCAAGGTAGTTCTGCCATGGCAGTATTGTCACCCCCTGCAGTTCGTAAGGATGCTCCGCATCGCATATAAGATATAAAGGCACTTCAGGGTGTTCTTCTCTGAATGATCTCAGTCCCCTGAGATGGGGGGATTCAATAGTAGGGGAAGCTTTTATTTCACAAGCCGCTATCGGGGTATTTGATTTTACGAGCAGCAAATCCACTTCTGCCCCGGCATGGGTACGCCAGTAAAACATTTGAACGGAAGGGTGAAAATAATTAATGTATCGCCATGTTTCCAAAATGAGCCAGTGTTCAAATAATCTCCCTCTTAATAAAGGGTTTGGTTTGGATTCCAGCCGTTTACAGAGCGTATTCATAATTCCGTTATCAAATAAAAAGTACTTCGGATGAACGGTCAGGCGTTTCCTCACACTTTTACGCCATGCATCCAGGCGGAAAGCAATGAGTGTATCTTCAAGGATCTGGTAATATGATTGAATAGTTCGTTGCGGCAATGCAGCTTCGCGCGCTATACCGCTAAAATTTACGAG
The DNA here is from genome assembly GCA_043811005.1 of Bacteroidota bacterium. Taxonomy (GTDB): domain Bacteria; phylum Bacteroidota; class Bacteroidia; order NORP154; family NORP154; genus JBDRNO01. The sequence continues at coordinate 28,021 of JBDRNO010000247.1, forward strand.
TTCACCGCTCTGGGCAGCCGCTATGTCAAGAAATCTTGCGAACCCGCCAAGGTTACGGACAATACTTTCTGCCTGAATCTCTTCTTTTAAATACGTTTGTGAATAAGAGTTAAGGAAAGCAATCGTTTCCGGTTCGCTAAGCCGATGAGCAGCGGGTAAGGAGCCAAAGACAAGAACACGCTCAAGGTCAAAACTTTCCTTAATTTCCGAATACACGAATGGATAAAGGAAATATTGCAGTAATCTTCCTGCCAGCAAATTTACATCCCCCCTGCGTAACTTCCTGGCGCTTGAACCGGTAAGAATAAAACGGATATCGGGATATTTATCATATAAAGCATGAACCTCGTTGAGGAGTAAGGGTATTTTCTGAATTTCATCAATGAAAATAGTATGTAAATTTTCATTGATGATTTTATACTCAGCTTCTTTTCGCAGCATATACGGCTGTTTTGCGTATTTCAAAAGCTGATCCGTATGTAAAAGGTTTATTGTCCATGCATTTACTCCTTTACATAAATGAGAAACCCATGTACTTTTTCCTGTTTGTCTTGCACCAAATAAAAAAAAGGATTTTGTTTCAGGAAGAGGTACAATTCTGTGTATCATATTGCTAAATATCATTGAAATTTAGCAGCAAAGATACAAAATATCAATAAAAAAAGAAATTTAACGATACTGTTAATTATTTCCTTACTTTTATCACTTATCAATAGTCAAGACCCTCAGGGTTTTCAAAACCCTGAGGGTCTGTCAATAATTATAGCTTTAGCGTATCAGGGCTATGGGGCAGGCAAGCTAATGTGGTTTCTCTCCCTTTTTCATTTTTTCAATGATTTCAGCAAATTGTTTGATGCTTTTTTCATCATTCTCTTCTTTTGCAAGTTTAAGCGCTGTTTCTTCATATTTGATAGCTTCTTCTACATTACCTGATTGGTATAACAAAACAGCATAAGTATCAATATTAAATGAATTACTATTTATTTCCACCGAACGTTTTGCCCAGTTTAGAGCTCTTTCCAATAAAAGTTCATCTTTTATATTTTCATAAAAATTCCAGGCAACACTATTCAGAAAGTTATAGTTATCATGCTTTTCTTTATATACATCAATAAGAATAATGGCACAATTTGCATAGTCATGCCATTTGCCAAATTTATTATAATATGCCATGTCAATTTCAAGTAATATTTTGTGTGCATTCTTAAAACCCGATTTTCGTATTTTACTTTTTAAAATATCATATTCAACATAATCAAAACCATAATTGTATATCATTTTCATTGCAGATGCCTTGTAAACATCAGCTATTTTATTCACAACATAATCGGCAGTATATATGGAATCAAATAATTCCCGGTTGTTTAATACATATTGAAATTCTTTTGAATCAATATCTACTTCATCGTTGACAATAAATATTTTCCAATTTTCTTCTGACAAAATATCTTTTTCCGTTAAATTTTCAAAATATTCATCTGTAACTTTTTTGTAAGTAATACCAAGATGCTTAAGTGTTTTTACATATTCATAAATAAAGCCCGGCTCCCTGTTTCCCGTTTCATGTTTTTTATTAAATGTAGCGAGTTGTTTTTCAGGCAAAAGGGCTTCTTTTCCCAGTTCAATAAATCCTTTGACCTCTCGTGAGCCAACGGCTCTGTGAATTACACTGCCTTCACCATCAATAAACAATAATGTCGGGTATACATTTACATTGTATTCTTTCCTGAGCTTTATTCCTTTTTCCGAATCCATATCCATTTTTACATTAATAAAATTAACATTGTAAAAGTCAGCTACTTCATCGTTTGTAAATACTTTTCTTGCCATGGTTTTGCAAGGACCGCACCACTGAGTAAATGCATCCATAAAGACCGGTTTGTTTTTTTTCCTGGCTTTCGCAAGGATTTTTTCCCAGCTCTCTTTTTCAAATTGTATAGAGCGGTTTTGTGCTATTGTATTTTCAGTAGTTGAAAATATAAACGCAAATGCTAAAAATGTGATGATTGTTTTTTTCATTTTTTTTTAATTTTTACTTCGTTACTTAAAAGATGACAAATATATAAAACTTTAACCCTGTCAGGATTCCAAACTCTGACAGGGGTTTTTGATTTTTTCAGATTAGCTTACCAAAAGTTCCAAACTTTTGGAAAGTTGTTGCTATGTTTAGCGAGCACAAATAACACTAACCGGCAATATACCCTATAAGTTATTCATTATCTAACGAAATGAATGGCTGACTAACCCCGCCATTTATGGCGGGGATTATGAACTAAATTATGAACTAAAATCTAATATTGGGCTTTTGCCCTTTATCTTCTAAAAAAGTTTTAGGGCTAAAGCCCATAGTATGGTATTACTCTCTTTTCCCCGCCCTAAAGGACGGGATTAGTCAGTTTTTTCGCTAAGTTAAAACTTTTTCAAAGTTTTGAACTTTGGAAAAGTTGATAAAAATATTTACTCCACAATTATCTTCCTATTAATAGCCCCTTCATCACTTATCAACTGCAGCGTATAAACACCTTTCGCATATTTACCCACATCAATGGTCTTTTGATAAGCCCCTGCGAACTTGCTTAGCCCTTCTTCATATATCACCTGACCAATTACGTTCAGCAATTTTATCTCTAAATCCCCCGGGTTTGTAATTTCCCTTTTTATTACAAACTTACAAAATGAGATATAGCCATTATTTTAATGTATCGGAATTTACTCACTATATTGTTTGTTTTAAAAAGTGTTCCCCTCGGCTACGCTCGGGGCAGGCTGTGAATGCTTCGCATTTCAATGTTTTGCCACTAATTAGTGTTAATTCGTGTAATTAGTGGCATCCGCCAGCTGGCGGATTAATCAATTTACGAAGTTATGTCCTTATTTCAAAAGCTAAAATAATTATTTTTTTATATTAGCACATCAAAATGGGAAACTACACTATTCCCATTTTAAATTTTTTTTTGCATTTTTGGAGATTAATAATTAGATGTAACCGAATTTCAATATTTTAGTAAAATTTATTTCACATCTATCTTTTTGCATTCAATCGTCTGCTTCTGGGTTCTGGGCTCTTGGTACTGGGTTGTTGGTTTTATACTCAGACTCCGCAACCAATACATACCTCCCAGTGCCCAGCAACCAGTATCCAGCAACATTATTTTATTAATACCAAGCCCTGTTCTATATAAGGATTTTATTTGTACCTGATTATGTGTTAATAATAATATAACAACCATGAATACATTTAAATTATTTCAGCCCTTTTCAAGAAAACATAAACCTTTTCTTATTTTCTGCATAATCGGTGTGATCAGCTTAAATCTGCTTGCCCCGTTAAATCTCTTTTATTTAATGGGGTGTAATCTGTGTTTCTCACAGGATGCTTACGATATAATCAAAAAGGCAGATGATAAGTTCAAGGGAAAAACATCTATGTCTGAGATGACCATAAAAATAGTGCGTCCAACATGGACACGCGAGATGAGCATGAAAAGCTGGACAAAGGGAAGTGAATACAGCATCGCTTTAATTACTGCTCCTGCCAAGGAAAAAGGCATCGTTTTTTTGAAGCGGGAAAAGGAGATATGGAACTGGGTGCCTTCAATTGAACGAAACATAAAATTACCTCCGTCAATGATGATGCAATCATGGATGGGATCGGATTTCACCAATGATGACCTGGTGAAGGAGTCATCAACCGTTACGGACTATATACAAAAGATCGTTGGAGATTCGGTGATTCTCGGGAGAACATGCTGGAAACTTGAATTGATACCCAAACCCGGCGCAGCAGTGGTATGGGGAAAAATATATATATGGATTGATCAAAAGGACTATCTGCAATTGCGTTCGGAATTCTATGACGAAGACGGATATCTCGTGAATATTATGCAATCGTATGATATTAAAATGCTTGGCGGCAAATTGCTGCCGTCAAAGATGGAAATGATCCCTGTTGAAAAAGAAGGGCATAAAACCGTAATGGAATTTACATCAATGGTATTTGATAAACCTATTGAAGATAGTTTTTTTACGACTCAGAATATGAAGAGAATTAGGTGATTGTTGATTTAGGAATAGGATTTTATTACGCGAATCGCGAATAAAACGCGAATAAAGCGAATATTAGCCAAATTCGCGTTAGATTAGCGATTCGTGTAGAATTTAACTTGATTAATCAGTTTGTGTAACCATGTACTAGTATCGGAATTTCAAAGTTTTAACCTGATATCTGGCATTTTGTGGTCTCTACATTTAATAATCAGGTTCTGGGATCTGGGTTCTGGGTTGTTTGGTTTTATACTCAAACTCCGTAATCAATACATACCACCCAGTACCCAGCAACCAGTACCCAGTAACATTAACTTATTTATTCTTAACTTAATTCTTTATAATTACTTTTTTTTATTTAATTTTCCATGTTATGTTCTTAAAACTCGCCTGGCGAAACATCTGGAGAAACAAAAGAAGGAGTTTGATCACTATCGCTTCCATTTTCTTTGCTGTCCTCTTTTCCGTTTTTATGCGGGCAATACAATTGGGTTCGTATGATTTGATGATCGATGGCATGGTTCGTTTTTATTCGGGATATATTCAAATTCATTCGAACGGATATTGGGAAGAGCAAACACTGGATAATTCATTTAACTATAATGATGAATTCTTAAAAAATGTTGAGGAAACCGAAGATGTAACCCTCGTTGTGCCAAGATTAGAGAGTTTTGCACTGGGATCCTCAGGTCAACTGACAAAGGGAGCCCTGGTTGCCGGAATAGATCCCGAAGCCGAGGATAAGTTAATGCAACTAACGAAAAAACTGACTGGGGGAAGCATCTTTAGCAAGGAAGATAAAAGCATTTTATTAGCAGAAGGATTGGCGAATTATTTCAATTTAAAAATTAATGATACGCTCGTGCTGTTAAGCCAGGGATATCACGGAGTTAGTGCAGCCGGCAAATATCCAATATCCGGTATTGTAAAATTCGGATCGCCTCAGTTAAACGACAATATGCTTTTCCTGCCTTTGAAAGAAGCACAATGGTTTTACGGAGCAGAGAACAGGATTACATCTTTCGCTCTGTTGATTGAGGATAGAAATAAAATTGAAAAAGTTATTACTAATATATAAAACAAACTGTCAATAGAGATATTGGAGAGGGCAAAAGCGTTGGTTCTCCTCTCCCCCCGGAAGAGGCTGGGGGTGGGCTAACTCCCTCCCCTTCGGGGAGGGCCGGGGAGGGGTGGTATGAAGTGATGGGCTGGGAAGAAATGATGCCTGATCTTGTTCAGATGATACAAGCGGATAACGTTGGAGGGCTGATCATGCTTTTTATACTTTATATGATCATCACTTTCGGGATTTTCGGTACGGCCATGATGATGACTAATGAAAGAATGTATGAATTTGGCGTGTTGATCTCCGTTGGGATGAGAAGATGGAAGATCGCATTGGTACTGTTTATTGAAACAATATTAATCTCGATAATCGGAGCTGTAACCGGAATAGTAGCAATAGAACCATTGGTTTATTATTTTCACTATAACCCGATCGAGCTAACAGGACAAGCGGCTGAAGCCATGAAAGAATTCGGTATGGAAGCCCTGATACCAACATCGATCGATCCGGCAATTGTTCTGGCTCAAGCTACAATAGTTATAATAATAGCACTATGTATTTCGATATATCCGGTTGTTATAATTTCACGCTTAAAGCCGGTGAATGCTATGAGGCATTAGTGAAGTTAAACCCTCAGGGTTTCTAAAGCCAGAAACATTAATAAAAAACGGACAGTATTTTTTTAATAAAAAATTCATAATAATTAATTAAGTAAGAAAACCCTGAGGGTTTTATCACAAATAATTATGCTAAGTAAAATCGCCTGGAGAAATGTATGGAGAAACAAGCTGAGAAGCATTGTTGTTGTTACATCCGTAATTTTAGGTATATGGGCGGGGTTGTTCATTCTCGCCTTGTCTAATGGCATGATGCAACAAAGAGTCAATACTGTCATTAACAATACTCTTTCCCATATCCAGATACATAACCAGGGATTTCTCGCTGATAATAATATTATTTATTCTATCCCTTCCGTAAATGAAATTACGGAAAAGTTAGAGAATGATGAAAACATCAAAGCATATACTGAAAGGATAATTTTGAATGGAATGGTGTCATCATCTGCCGGAGGCTACGGGATTAAAATCAGCGGCATCATTCCTGAACATGAACAGGATGTCACAACACTACATCAGCAGTTGATTGATGGAAAATACTTAAATGGAGTCAAGAGAAATCCGGTGCTTTTAGGTGAAAGAATGGCTAATAAACTAAAGGTAAAACTTCGCTCAAAGGTTGTCCTTACTTTTCAGAATGATGAGGGAGAGATAGTTGCAGGGGCTTACAGGGTTGCGGGTATTTATAAGACAGTTTCTTCCAAATATGATGAGATGAATGTTTTTGTCAGGGGTGATGATATACAAGATCTATTAGGTGAAGGTGATTATATCCATGAAATAGCAATCCTGGCAAATGAATTTGATAAGGTGCCTGAAGTAAGGGAGCAATTGAAACGGCAAAATCCTGATCTGCTTGTTAGATCATGGGATGTGTTATCTCCTGAATTGGGATTAACCAATGACATGATGGATCAGATGTTGTACATTTTTATAGCAATAATTATGCTTGCCCTCGCTTTCGGAATTATCAATACAATGCTGATGGCTGTGCTTGAGCGCAAAAGGGAACTGGGAATGCTGATGTCGGTAGGAATGAATAAATTTAGAATATTTACGATGATCGTATTAGAGACGATCTACCTGTCATTTGTCGGTGGTCCGCTTGGCATTGTATTGGGATACCTGACCATCTGGCATTTCAGCCACAAAGGCATTGATCTTTCAGTGGTGGGCGAAGGCATGGAAAGTTTGGGCTATGATGTGATCATTTACCCCCTGTTGGATAATGAATTTTATTTCAATATTGCTGTTATGGTTATAATAACTGCAATTTTATCATCCATTTACCCGGCAATAAAAGCTTTGAGGTTAAACCCCGCAGAAGCAGTCAGGGCATTGTAGATTGGGGATTGTTGATATTATTTTAATAAATTATAGTCCTGTGATTTTTTTGTTTTTTTGAATTTGATTGGCTATAGAATAAATATATAAGGAAAAGCTCTGAAGGAGCGACACAATTTGTTGGGACGTAGAGACGAGACCCGGTCTCGTCTCTACATTCCCACACCAAAGATGGAATATAGAATATAAGAAATAGCTCCGAAGGAGCGGCATCATCATGACTCATGGCGTCAGCCATGAGATAGGGCGAGAGCCCCTGAACAAAGCCCCGAAGGGGCGACATCTTACTGCTCCTGGCGTTAGCCACGGGTGATTAACACTTAAAGACTTACTTAAAATGGAAATTATCCACACCGAGAACATCACCAAAATCTACCAGGATCATAGTGTAGAAGTTCATGCTCTCAACGGAGTATCTCTGGATATAGAGGAAGGTGAATTCACTTCTATCGTAGGCCCTTCTGGCTCAGGGAAGACCACCTTGTTGAACGTAATTGGTGGCTTGGATAGTCCTACAGACGGAACCGTCATAATAAACGGAACGGATGTTACAAAAATGAAAGACAATAAACTGATTGATTTTCGCCTCAATAATATCGGTTTTGTTTTCCAGTCTTATAACCTTATACCTGTATTAACTGCGTTGGAAAATGTTGAGTTCATTATGCTGATGCAGCACAAACCTAAGAATGAAAGGAAAAAACGAGCCACAGACCTTCTGAATGCCGTTGAGTTGGGTGATCTTCTCAATAAAAGGCCGAACAAAATGTCGGGAGGACAACAGCAAAGGGTTGCTGTAGCCAGGGCTCTTGCTTCAAAGCCGAAATTTATCCTGGCAGATGAACCCACTGCAAACCTCGATTCAAAATCAACAGCAAACCTGCTTGATATCATGGCAAAACTGAACAAGGAAGAAGGTATGACTTTCCTCTTCTCAACTCACGACCAAAGAGTTATCGATAAGGCGAGAAGAGTTATTACTTTGGAGGATGGGAAGATTGTTTCGGATGAAAAAATCAGATTAGCCCCCAACTTCAGTTGGGGGTGATCGTTAATCAATCACATCTCCCCCGAATCCCCCGCCCTGCTTGCGGGGCGGGGGATTCGGGGTGTATCTTGGAGCGTTTTTATTACCCCTCGATGAAGTCGGGGGCTATTCTCATATTAAAGTTTAACCCGACTTTATGGACTGGCACCAATAATTTGTTTTATCAATGGAGAAAAATATAAGGTCTTCAATACTGCAGCGTTTTTTGAACGGAATTGAAAAAGCGGGAAACGCTCTGCCGCATCCGGCTACTTTATTTTTTCTGCTTGCGCTTATTGCTTTGGTAGTCTCATGGCTTGGCGGTATGTTAGGTTGGGAGGTTGCCCACCCCAGTACCAAAGAGATTATCCCGGTAAAAAACCTGCTTTCTGTAGAAGGGCTGCACTTTATATTGGAAAAGACCGTTTCGAATTTTACTGATTTCGCACCCCTTGGAATAGTGCTGGTTGCCATGCTGGGAATCGGGATAACTGAAAGCAGCGGACTGATTGGTGTCGTTATTCGTTTGCTGGTTCTTTCTGCTCCTAAACGTTTGTTAACTTTTGTCCTGGTATTATCCGGAGTTGTTTCAAATACGGCTAGTGATGTTGGCTATGTATTACTAATTCCCCTGGCAGGCATTATTTTTATAGCAGTAGGAAGGCATCCTATAGCCGGAATGGCAGCTGCTTTTGCGGGTGTTTCGGGAGGGTTCAGTGCGAATCTTATTTTAGGAACCATAGACCCGCTTCTTGCAGGACTTTCGCAGGAAGCTGCACAAATTGTTGACCCCTCTTATCACGTGAACCCAACTGCGAACTATTACTTTATGTTTATTTCTACTTTTCTGATCGCTGCTGCAGGAACCCTGGTGACTGAAAAAGTGGTTGTACCGCGCCTGGGTGAATATAAACCGGAGAATGGTATAAAAGCCGAAACAATGGGAAGGCTTACCCGGCTGGAAAAGAAAGGGTTGCTATACGTAACCGGGTTTTTTATACTATTCACGATAATAATATTGATAGGGATAATACCACAAGGCGGATTTTTCAGGGGAGAAGGCGGGGCGCTCTTAAGATCTCCGCTTTTAAAGGGAATTGTAACCCTTATTTTTCTTGTGGCTGGACTGACAGGAGTTGTTTATGGCTTGGCGATCAAAAAATTCAGAAACGATTCCGATATTATGAAAGGCATGGCTGAAAGCATGAAGTTGATGGCTACATACATAGTGCTCGTTTTTTTTGCAGCCCAGTTTGCAGCATATTTTAAAAAAAGCAGTCTTGGGATCTTTGTAGCCGTTAAAGGCGCTGAAGCGCTTCAACAAGCCGACCTGAACATCTACGTTTTAATGATCCTGTTCATTCTCTTTGCCGCAGCAATTAATATGCTTATGGGAAGCGCTTCTGCCAAATGGGCTATAATGGCTCCTGTATTTATCCCGATCTTTATGCTAATGGGGTATTCTCCCGAGCTTTCACAGGTTGTATATAGGATAGGGAAAGCGTTACAAACATTATATCTCCAATGATGAGTTTTTTCGCCCTCATTATTGCTTTTATTCAGAAATATGACAGCAAAGCCGGGATCGGGACTATTATCTCCGTTATGCTGCCTTACTCAATTGTGTTTTTTATTATTTGGACAGCTTTACTCATGATCTGGATCTATTTTGGCTGGCCTTTAGGTCCCGGTGCAGGATTATATTACATCAGTCCTTGAATTTACTCTAAAAACAGTGCATAATTAATTGCAACTTCCAATTTTTATTTAACATAATATAAACTGCTTCTGGTTACTGGTCTCTGGTTGCTTATTTTTTTCTTTAAAAACTTATCGCCAGTAGCCAGTTACCAGTAACTGTAACCCATGTAGCAATATTTTTCTGTAATCTTTATCCTATTTGGTTGTGGCTTCGGCCTGAGCTCAACCGAACGGCTCGTCCTCGTTATGTTGATCCTTTAATCAAGGCATTTCTTCTTGTTTTGTAATGTAAAACATAAGCTCTTTTGCTCGAATTATTGAGAAAAGAAAGATTCACTAATTCTTCAACAAAATCTTGTTTTTTTGTAAATGGTATTAAAAGTTTTTGTACCCGGGACTCTTTAATGCCTATTCGTACACCAAGCTCGAGAAAGTCATCAATTCCAGGATAGCTTGTTTTTTTAAAGGAAGGAGATTGAAAGTCATCCTTGAACAATCCGTTGTCTAATGCAAAATCAGTATCATCTACATGTATTCTTGTATTTACTAAATCATAAGCAGGGCTTAAAAAGTAATCACCACCTGGTGATTCCAGAACGGAGAAATTTTTCAAGTGCGCATCACCGTTAGAGAACAGGTAATTGAATACTATTAGAGAATAGAGCTTTTCCAACTCAACTACGTAAGCAGACACATATTTTTGCACCAATTCAGCCAATTCTTCATAGCTGTATTCATATTTGAAATCAGTACCTGCATTTTCGGCAGTTTTGCCTGCGAGGGTGGCAAAATCTTCTTTGCCCCATTTAGTGCCATCATCTTTTACATCAAATCTTTTAGTGATGTATGCCGGTTCTCCGTTTTTGAAGAATATCAGTGCATTTTCAGCGGTATGAATTCCGTAAACCTGTTGAGCAATTTGCATGGTCAGGTGCTCATTCGCCGGAACCTGATCCACCTTCTTCAAATCTCTGGGAATGGGTTTAAGAATATAGTTCCCTTGTTCCCCCTCATTGGTCAACCGCAATTTATTCTTATCCAAAATGAAAGACATCTTTTCCTGAACGCCTGAAATGGAAATGCGCTTACGGTTTTCCATGAATTTCCCGGCATCCTCTTCGCTAACCTGTGACGGGTTGTATGGCAGGATATGGCTCACTTTTTTGCCTTGGAAAACTTTTTTCAGGCAGGTTTTACTGTAAGTGTCAAATCCTTTTGCTAATGTTCCCGGGCAAACCTCTATTGACAATGGGAAATTGACAATTGACAATTCCGTGGATTTTCCTGTTTCTTTTTTGAGCGCCATTTATTAATAAGTTCAAGTTGCCACTTATTGCTTTTTGTTTAGTGAAATATAAAATTGATAATAAAAAACTGTTGCTGGATGCTGGTTACTGGTAAAAATCCTATAAAACAAGCATTCCAGAAACAAACCAGCAGCCAGTTACCAGTAGCCAGTAACTGTATATAATTTATATCAGGAGATAGTTATCAAATCAGATTCAATAGATAGCAACTTAAGTTAATTAACAGTTGCTTTTACAGTTATTGCGCCAATCGTGTCCCGGTTAGCGGTAGCCAACAGTAACCCGAAATAGTCATTCTCGTCTATTTTCAATTGCCGGCATTGCAGTTTTTTGTTTACCCCTTCTGACAACATATTGAAAAAAAAGGGAAACAAGTGATCTGCTTTGTGTTCCTGTTTTGTTTTCGGTAACGTCAGACTTATAGCCGGTAAAGAATCATTTAAAAGATATGCATCATCATAACGGAATTCATAGCTTTTCCTGTCATGTTGCACCAGCGTGCCAGCCAATTTCCCGTTTCTATATACTTCTGCCTTGCGCATTTATTATAGCTTTGGTTTTTTTACTTCCAACTTCAATTCCATTCCCAGCACTTCGGTCAGCTTGTTCAGCACCTTAACGGTAGGATTGGCTTGCCCTCTCTCTATTTTGCAAAGCGTATTCACGCTGATTCCAGACATCTCTGCAAGGTCTGGTTGGGTTATCCGCAGTGCATTTCTGCGCTCTTTAATACTATTGCCTAATTCTGAAAATGACATCATAATGTGATTTTTCGGTAAAATTAATGTGTTTATCTCAAAAAAGAAAGCAAAATCACAATATAATATAAAATACCTTGCATTAAGTCCTGTCCAAAGGGTGAAAATCGTTAAAATCACATTATAGTGTGATATGGGAATTTTTATTTTTATTTTCTTAAAAAATTATAAATAATTAGTGTTAATTCGTGTAATTAGTGGCATCCGCCAGCTGGCGGATTAATCAATTTACGAAGCCATGTCCTTTAAAGAATTGAATTCCTTTAGACGTTATTTTCTGTTTATTCCTTTAGTTATCATGTTTAAATGTTCATTTTCCCAACAGGAAGAGCCCGGGAAAAAGCTGTCTGATTTTATTCAGATAAACGGCTATGTCAAGGACCTCAAGACAATTTCATTTGGCGATAATTTAGACAGTATCATAACAGATAACCTCATCCACAACCGCATTAACCTGAAAGCATACCTGTCAAATTCAATAACTGCTGCCGTAGAAATGCGCAACCGGATCTTCTATGGAGAGATGGTCAGGATGACCCCTGACTTTGGTCAATTGGTGGATGTGGATGATGGATATATTGACCTTTCTGCATTGATAGTTGATGAAGGATCATTTGTGTTTCATACCATGATAGACCGTGCCTGGATCAATTGGTCCGGGAAAAAATGGGATGTGCGGTTGGGCAGGCAGCGGATCAACTGGGGAATAAACCTCGTTTGGAACCCGAATGACCTGTTCAATGCTTACAATTTTATAGATTTTGATTATGAAGAGAGGCCCGGCAGTGATGCGTTGCGGGTGCAATATTACAGCGGTGAAATGTCAAGTATTGAACTGGCGGTGAAACCGGGAAAAAATAAAGACGAAACGGTTGCCGCAGGAATGTATAAGTTCAATAGATGGAATTATGATTTTCAGCTTCTTGGAGGACTGTACTATTCAGATGCCACTGTTGGAGCCGGATGGGCGGGTAACCTGAAGAATGCCGGGTTTAAAGGTGAAGCCACTTATTTCCACCCATATGATAATTTTTCTGATACTACGGGGATACTTAACGCTACGATCTCTGCTGATTATTCATTCAAAAACTCCATTTATATCAACGGATCGGTTTTGTACAACAGCAACGGAACATCAGGTATCGGCTCAATAATGCAATCGTCAATGTTTCTTTCTACTTTATCGGCAAAGAATCTTATGCCAACGGAATTTTCATTCTTCGGCCAGGTTTCAGGGAATATCACACCAATCCTCAGAGCCGACCTGGCAGCTATATATGGAACCGGCATGAACATTTTGTTCGCCATACCATCGTTTACATATTCAATAAAAGAAAACTGGGATATCATCCTGTTAGGACAAACATTTTATGGTGAATCATCAGGCGTTTTTAAAAACTGGGGGAATAGTGTATTTATTAGACTAAAGTTGAGTTATTGATATATTGGGCACTTTGAATATTTTAATAATCTTATATTTACAAATAAACAATCCCAAATGAACAACCCCAAACAAATAAAATTCTTCGAAGGAATTACAAGAAATATCTTCATCCTGGGATTAGTTAGTTTATTCACTGACCTCAGCAGCCAGGTGGTATTTCCCTTGATCCCATTATTCTTAACTTCTGTTTTGGGTGCCGGGGCTTCTGTTGTAGGTATTGTTGAAGGAGCTGCGGACACAACCGCTTCATTATTAAAAGTCGTATCGGGTTATTGGTCGGATAAAATAAAAAAAAGAAAACCCTTTATCCTTGCCGGCTATTTCTTATCATCAATAACAAAACCCCTGTTCGCTTTTGCTAACATCTGGTCTTTTGTCCTTTTTTTCAGGGTGATAGAAAGAATTGGAAAAGGATTAAGAGCTGCACCGCGAGATGCCCTGGTGGCTGAATCATGTGATGAAAGCGTGCGGGGAAAGGCATTTGGCTTTCAAAGGACTATGGATGGTATTGGTTCTGTTGTAGGCGCAACATTAGCTTATTTACTGCTCCAGGTTCTAGGATACAGAGACATCTTCCTGTTGGCTTTTATACCGGCTATACTTGCTGTATTTATCATTTTATTCATTAAAGAAAAAAATGCCCCTGAAAAAGAAAAAACAAAGGAAATATCCATAAAGCCGAGTTTCAGGGAATTACCGGTGAATCTAAAATTGTTCATTATCGTATCTTCAGTATTTACACTGGGTCATTTTGGATATGCCTTTTTGTTGTTAAAAGCCAAGGATATAGGATTTGATGATAGTACTGCAATCCTGTTCTATGTTTTATTTTATATCGTCTATACCATATTTACAACACCCGCGGGAATATTATCCGATAAGATCGGAAGAAAACCCGTATTAATAGCAGGATATTTAATTTTTGCAGTAACCTCTTTTGGTTTAATATTCGCTTCAGATATTTACAGCATTATTATATTCTTTGCTATCTATGGAATATTCTACGCCATGATAGATGGCGCTCAAAGGGCTTTTGTAGTAGATCTCGCACCAGCCCACCTCAAAGCCACTGCCCTGGGAACATTTCATGCAGCTGTAGGATTGGTCGCCCTTCCTGGTGGATTTTTAGCTGGATTCTTGTGGGACAACATAAGCCCGGAAGCAACATTTATCTATGCACTCATACTAACGATAATTTCAATAGTGTTGTTTGTGTTTGTGAAAGAGACCAAAACCCTCCCTCAATAAAAAGAACTTCCTCGGTACTTCGGTAAAACTCAACACAAGCGGACGGCTCAGATGATGTGTTGCACGTTGGAAGTCCCCCTTTTCAAAAGGGGGATCAAGGGGGATTTAAATACCTCTTCCAAACAACATCCATTAAATAAAATTCCGAGCGGATTTCCCGTGCGTATCAATACTTCGCCTAATTTCATTTCAGCAGATAAACCTCCCTAACGGTAGCTAACGGTAGGCAGGTTTGCAACGCATGATAATGCGAAACAGTAATGCGAAACATTGGAATTACATCCTGTTTTATATCGCCTCCTTTTTAAAATAGGTCAGCATTTATTTGACATTAGTCGAAAAAAAGATAGTTGAATTTGCAACTATCTTAATTACAACTATCTTTGCCGCAATTAATTTATAGTATTGGAATTTCAGCGCTTTTCAATAAAATTTATTTTAGCATTTATTTTTTTGTATTTAATAAACAGTTGCTGGTTACTGGTTACTGGTTTTTTATTCTATCTGAAACATGCAAACTGCATCCCGTAACCTGCAACGCTATCTAAGTTTTAGGCCGTTTATAACTTATAACATCGCTTATTTATAAAATCATGAACGCCACATTCAAGGAAATGCCTCTTGGAAGGTTGTTGGGACATACCGCCAAGAGTTATTTGGGTGCAATTTCCAAAAAGCTGAGCCACCTGGAAATGGATTCGCATTTTCATATTCATATTATTGTAGTAATTGATAAGACCGATGGCACCCTGTCACAGCAGGAGATAGCCAATGCACTTCAATTGGACAAAACCAGTGTTTTGAGAATAATTGATAATCTATCTGAAAAAGGTTTTGTGAAAAGAACAAAAAAACCTGACGACAGGAGAGCATATATAATTAAGCTGACTGACATGGGGAAAAGATTATTACCCAGGATATACAAAGCAGTTGATGAGCTTAACAAAGAGGCATTATCCGGATTGACCGGTAAGCAGATCAAAGCATTTTACTCTGTTTTGGAGGCGATAAATAAGAATATTTCCGGCCTTACAGGGGGATAGGGGGTATAAAGGTATAAAGGGTATAGAGGTATAAAAATATAGTAATTTTATACCAATATATCCCCATTTCCTTATTACCTGCAAAGTATTATTGATACGACATTTCGTATAAATAAAAAAACATTTAAATGAAACGAACTAATAAATATTTATCTGTAATTACATTATTGTTCATTTTTGTTTTATCTGCCTTTAAGGCGTATCCACAAAGCGACACACTTGAGTTAAGTCTGGATAAGGCAATTGAACTGGCATTGCAGGAAAACCGCAATATAAAAATATCGGAACTGGAAATTCAGAAGTCAGAACTGATGATCAAAGAAACACTGGGCGGTTTACTTCCAAAAGTAGATGCTACAGGACAATATATCCGGAACATCAAAAAGCCGGTCATATTCCTCCCGGAAGGAAGTCCGTTTGGCACTGTAATGGAGATCGGTTCTGATAATTCTTATAATGGTACTTTATCAGCCAGTATTCCTGTTTTTTCAGGCCCGTTATTTTCAAGCATTCGTTTGGCTCGTATGGCATTGAATTTATCAAATGAAGCCAAAAGGGGTACAAGGATCAATATTGCTGCTGATGTAAAAAAGGCATATAATAATGTTTTGATTGCATCCGAAGCACTTAAGGTTATGGAAATGAGTTTTGATAATGCTGAGGAGAACCTGGAAAAGATCAAACATATGTCACGGCAGGGAATGGTTGCCGAATATGACCTTATTCGCGCCCAGGTGCAAACCGGAAACCTGAGGCCCCTTGTTAAACAGGCAAAAGATAATCACAATTTAGCGCTCAATTTGCTTAAAATAACCATGGGATTAACCGCGGAGCAGGAGATCAGGGTAACAGATTCTTTAACCATTGACAAAGACAACATTATGGAAAATGATCTCCCTGCAGCAGCATCAGACCTTTCTCAAAACTCAGCGCTCAGGCAATTGGATCACCAGTTAATGCTTACCGGCGAACAGGTAACACTAACCCGGTCTTCCCGCTATCCCACAGTAGCCGTCTTTGGCAACTACCAATACCAGGCACAGGCAAATGATTTTAAGTTCGATGAATACACATGGGTAAACACTTCATTGGTCGGATTACGGTTACAGGTCCCCATTTTTAACGGCTTTATTACAAAAAATAAAATTGCCAGGGAAATCATCGGTACTCAGCAAGTAATTGAACAAAAAAATATGCTTTCGGAGGCAATTAAAGTGCAGTTGAAAAACGAAATATATAAGATGGAGCAGTCATACAACCGCATTGAAACCCAACAGCAGACCGTTTCGCTTGCGGAAAAAGGGTTTGAGATTGCTAAGACATGCTACGGCAGCGGAACCGGAACCCTGCTTGAGCTCAACGATGCCGGTCTCGCACTAACACAGGCAAAACTAAACTATTTGCAGGCGGTTTATGACTATAAAATTGCCCTGGTTGAATATGAAAAGTTGATGGGGCTGAATTATTAACTTATTTTAAAAGTATAGCTGGGGTGGGTAGAAACTAAACAGGTTATTAAAATAAATTGTTTCATTGTTCGATTGTTAAATTGTTAAACTGTTAAAATACATATAATATGGAAAAAAAGTATTTACAACTCAACGATATAGATGCTTATAGAAGGGCATTTAATTTGAGCAATTATGTATGGGATATAGTTATAAAATGGGACTGGTTCGCAAAGAAACATGTAGGTGGGCATTTTGTTGAGGCGGTTGATTCTATTTCTGCTAATATTTCAGAGGGATTTGGCAGATATCATAAGAAAGATAAAATCAAGTTCTATCGTTACAGCCAGGGTTCTTTGGAAGAAACATCTGACTGGAACGAAAAATCAAAAGTAATGGGGTTATTAACTAAAGAACAGTATGACCTTGTTTTCGTTGCTGTTAGGGTGTTTTTCTCATCAGGGAGATTCCTCGCTGCGCTCGGAATGACAAGCATAGTGGGCTGAAGAGGACAGGGATGCGGGGCGGCTTGTGCCGCCCCGCATCCCTGTCCTCCCAACGCAATAAGACCTGTCATTCCGAGTGCACAACTTTTGGGGTACAAAAGTAAAAAATACGAATGACGTTGTAAGTTTGCCACGATAAATAAAAAAGCAAGGCAAACTAC
>JBDRNO010000248.1:0-7718 GCA_043811005.1 Bacteroidota bacterium
CCTTCACTCCTGCATTGCTGAAGTCCACTCCTAGTTCGCCTTGCCATACCCCAAATGTGTTTATGAAATCAACAAAATAATAGGAAGACAATACTGCAACAATCAACAGGGCAAACACAATTTTCTTGTAAGTATCAATCTCAATCTTTCTTTTGACAGCATAGTTATAGGCTATAAATAACAGTATCATACCCGCACCAAATATCGCTTCGGGCGGGTGGCTTATAAAAGTAGCAGACAGGAATATCGCTATAATGATAAAAAACTGTTTTAAATCCATTTCTTTCAGCGACCACACAAAACATACCAGGAAGAAACCCCCTGTTATCACTATATGTTTTCCCCAAAGTACTGAATAGTAGCTTGTTTTGGCAAATATCAGAGGGGTTATGGCTAATGCTAGCACAGCTATATTTTTATTATATTTTCTGACTAAAAAATAGAATACTAAGGGGCTAAGACAAAACATTGTCACGATGAGTAGCAGGTGTGTATTATGCAGTTCAAATCCTGAAGTGTGCGCAAACATCGCGCTTAGATGGAACAACACGGGGGGGACAGTTCCCACAACATCTTCGTGCCCAAATGAATCATAAAATGGCCTGTATTTGAAATTTCCAACATCATAGGTATGTTCAGAATAGACATACCACCAAAAAGAGTCTGATGCAAAAAACCCATAAGGGAATTCATGCACTATCTTGTGGTCGTATAGGTTGCCTATCCCTATATCTAATAGGGAAAAAAATATGATCATAAGAAAAATGCATTCTATTATGTTGTTGTATCGTAGTTTAACGCTCATCTTTAAGTTGAAACCTCAATTTGATTAATTGGAACAGCATCTTAAAAGGATCTAACACACTCATTTTTGTGTTTTCTTTGTATTCCCATTTGATTGGCATCTCATATAATGAGTATTTATTTTTTCTTATCTTGTAAAAAAGTTCAACATCAAAGATCCACCGTTTTGAGATCAGATTTTGGAATAATGTGTTAACCACCCTCTTTCTGAATCCTTTAAACCCGCACAGGTTGTCATATATATTTATATGGAATAACAGGTTGACATAAAGGTTAAACAATGTGCCTGTTATGTGTCTCAGCGTTGGCTGTTTTACTTTCGCTCGTTTAGAGTATCTGGTCCCTACAACAATATCATACTTTTCTAATCTGTCGAGCATAGGGGGGATTTCATTAGGTGCTATTGACCCATCTGCGTCGATAAATAATACTTTGTCCCCTCTGGCACTGAGCACACCTGTTTTTACAGCGTGCCCCTTTCCTTTGTTTATTTTGTATGATATTATCTTTACTTCATCATTATTTTTCTTTATATTTTTCAGCAGCTCAAGAGTGTTATCTGTGCTGCCATCATCAACAAACAGTATCTCATAGTTTTTTAGGCTCTTCTTTGAAAATTGGATCAGTTCTTTTAAAAACATACCCATCCTTTTTTCTTCATTATAGATCGGTACTATTATGGAGTTTTTTATTTTCTTCATCGTTTTTTCATTTTTTCTTTATCGTTTTCAATCATTCTTTTTAAGAAGGGTGTATGAGTATACAAAAAATATGCCACTAGCAATATGGCTGTTATGTAGAACAGCCAGGTTCCGATAACATATGTTCTTGGTTTGTAGTCAAACGTGATACTTTCAGCAGGGCTGTCCAGGTAAATTGCTGAAATAACTCCGTTAGATCTTAATATCTCCTGCTTGTTGTTGTTCTCGTCATAAGCATTCCATCCTGGGAACATTGAATAGCGCTCGCTGATTACAAGGAAACCCTCTGATAACTCTTTGTTCAGCTTTATGGTTTTCTTGTCAAAATTAACTGTGTTGATATCATCATCGATTATAACATATGATGAGATATTAATATCAAACAGTCCATTGATATCTTCGTTTGTTATGGTGTTTTTACCTTGGGTTATGTCGGGGAACAGCTTGCCTTTTTTGACGTACTGGTTTAGGATGAAACTACTTGATTGGTCGACTGAGTTTGCTGTTAAGAACACTGAGCTGTATCTTGAGAGTTCATCCTGGCTGTACTCATTGATGCTCTTTTTCCCGTGGATTATTATTGTTTTAGATGGATCAAAATTTTCATTTAGCATTAGCGCATACATTGTCTGCATTATACTGTCATGATCGCCAACAACGAGTATAGCATTCTTTGCAAAATATGCTCGGGGCATGACCTTTTCGTTCTCATACAGATAAGGCCCGTTACCTATCAGATGCCTCCCCACAGGGCATACTGTGCATTCATCGAACTTCTTTACAAACTTCAACCCAGACACATTTATCGGCTGTGTGGACGTAACATATTTTACATTGAGGATTCCCCAGAATTTGGCTTGGGCGCTGTTCGCAATTCCTAAAAACACGTTGAAGTATTCCGGCTGCCAGTTAGAATCAAATGCGTAGATATGTTCCAGTTCTAGGGGGTAGTTGTAAAAGTTTGTGCCCCAATCGATTCCTACAGCCTCAAAATTTTGTATTCTAAACAGGCCATCCTGGTTGTGGACATACTGTAAAATCTCATTTTTTTCAATCATGTCATTTATAGGGTACACTTCCCAGTATGTGGGTTCTGTAGTATCATCATATTTAAACACAAATTGGGCTAGCGGATCTCTGATAAACACTGTTAGGTTAAGCAATACCAATGCCATAATTGCGAAATAAGCGATGTTTTGCGCTTTTTTTGAGAGCGAATATTTTTTGCTGATAGTTTCAATAAATTCTTTTGCGCCAAATCCTGCCAATATGGAAAATATTAGGCTGAACAGTGAGAATGCCCGGTCAACCCTCCTGAACATGTTGAATGGAGGGATAAATTTCCATAGGAAATAATAGACTGGTGAGGCTGTTATTATAAGTATTGCCAGCAGAGCGCTGACTGCCAGGAACAGGACAAATTTGTTATTCCATCTTTTGTATATAGCAAAGCAGCCGAGAGCGAAGATTATAAGACCAATATTATGGTTCCATACATCCTTGTACCTGACTCCAAAGTTTGGTTTTTGCACTGCCTCCTGAAAAAGCTCTGACCATTTGACATTGCCACTGCTTGACTGTTTCCAGGTCATATCGCTTTTTGCTGTGTCTTTTAGATACTCTTCTGTTGGAAGAATTCTTTGCATAGACAGGCCTGCCACTACGAATGATACTATAATGCTCACCATAACAACCTTAACTAATTGTGATTTAGGATTCTTGCTGATAAGCTGGAATATGAGATAAATGCCAAATAATATGCCCATAAAAAGGAATACTTTCAGATCTGGCCCCGCCCTTATTTGTAAGGCAAATAACAGTCCTGTAATAATCGCGTTTTTGATCCAATCTTTTTCTTTGAATGTTTTTATCATGTACAACACAATAAAAGGACTTAATGAGTATGCATTTATCTGCGCTATGGAAAACGAGACGTGTTTCATCGCGTAACCGCTGAATGTGTAAGCTAATGATGTGATTATTGCATACTTCCAGTCTTTGAATAAATATAATCCTAGAACATAAGCGCTAACTCCAGCAAGGAGAAGAGACAAAAGAAAATTCATCTTGACTACTGCAACAGCGTTTGGCAGGACATATAATAGGATGCCTGGTAAATAATCATTTGAAAGAACACCGCTCCCGAATAGGGGGTACCCTCCAAATCCGAACGGGTTCCATAATGGAATAAGATTATGGTATTTTATAGCAGATATCTTTAAACTCTCAAATAAGGGTAAGTAATAATTTGTCACATCATATGATTGTATACTATTAAAATCAAAAAAATGGAACTTGTAAAGATGGATAAGAATTAACACAAAGAGAGAAATAATTGCCAATATGTGGTTAGTGTTCTTCTTGAGCATTTTATATCTGATTAATACCCTGCTTTTTAAAGTTTATTGTGATTGTTCAGAAGTTTATTTATTATTCAAAATGTCAATATTTATATACTTCTTGTTAATTAACAGGTGTTGGTAATAATGGGTGTTGGTTAAAGTGGACTTATCAATTATCATCCCAGTGTTTAATGAAGAAAAAAATCTTAAAGTGTTGCATAGGAGTATTTCTGAGGTTGTAGGTAAGTTAAAACTGAAATATGAACTGATTTTTGTTGATGACGGCAGCACTGATGGGGGTCTTGAGTTGTTAAGGAGCATCAAGAAAAGCGATGCTCATGTTATTATAATATCTTTTAGGAAGAATTTTGGTCAGACTTCGGCTTGGGATGCTGGTATCAAACAGTCGCGTGGAAAATATTTAGTGACAATTGATAGTGACTTGCAGAACGACCCTTCAGATATTCCTCGCTTAATTGATAAAATAAAGGGCGGATTCGATGTGGTGTCGGGTTGGCGTTATGAACGGAAAGATAAGATTTTTAAAAGATGTTTTTCTTTTTTTGCCAATTGCGTGAGGCGTGTGCTTCTGAAAGAAAAGATTCATGATTCAGGGTGTTCTTTGAAAATATACAAAAAGGAGTGTTTTGAGGGTATTGATTTGGGTGGAGAGATGCATAGGTACATAACCGGCATATTATCCATAAAGGGCTTTAAGGTTGGTGAATTAAAGGTTAAACACCACCCTAGAAGGTATGGTGTGACTAAATATGGTGTTTCACGTCTTTCCAAAGGGCTTCTTGATTTGATGATGGTTGCGTTCTTGACAAGATACTCGTCAAGACCAATCCATATATTTGGTGGTTTGGGTATTATGACTTTCCTTTTTGGTTTTGCTGTAGGACTCTATCTTGCTTTCACTAAAATTATGTATAATGCAAGTCTTTCGAACAGACCGCTTCTTATCTTAAGTGTTTTACTGGTTATCTTGGGTGTGCAGTTCATAATCTTTGGAGTCATCGCTGAGGTATTGATGAAGATTTACAACAAAACACATAATATACAAAATTATTGTGTTAAGGAGATACTTTGATTGCAGATTTTATGGGTGGTTAAACAGTGTTGAGCTTTCTCAGACGATTAAGGCATAACAAGGCCACTGAAAATCTTTTTAAATACCATCTTGTGGGTCTGGTTATGACCATTTTGGGTGTGTTTTTAATTTGGTTGTTTGTGGACATCCTTGATTTTTCAGCCTTGTTTGGGACAACCATCTCAACAGGTATTGGTGTCATCTTAAGATATTATATATATATCTTGATTAAGTTTATTAAGCCAAATTTCTTTAAATATCTGAGCACGATAATATTATTTTCCGTACTCACAATTGTTTTTATGTGGCTTTTAGTGGATTTGCTATATTTGCCAACTTTATTATGCTCTATCCTTGTTGTTTATGGCCTTTTTTTATTGAGGTTTTTAGTTTTTGGTAAAATAGGGTTATTAAAGGATAAGTGGTAATTTTATATGCACTATTAACACAACATATTTAAATATATTTTCATTCTTAAGTTATTATCATTAAAAACATGTGAGGTATGTGGTGTAATATGAAGCTTCCGATTTTGGTTAATGAGAAAGTATCTTGGTGGGATATAATCTTTAAGTTTACTATCCGTGATTTTTTTCTTGGCAATATCAATTATATACCAAGCACAATAGGTGTTGTAATAAGGATGTTTGTGTATAGATTATTCTTTAAAAAGTGTGGTAAGGGATTCACAATGAAAGAGATGGTTGTTATCAAGTTTCCAGAGAGGGTGTCTATTGGTAACCATGTTGGATTGGGTGAATTTTGTTGGCTCAGCGCAGAGGGGGGCATAGAAATTGGAGATTATACACGGATTGGCCCTAGAACAAGCATAATATCTTTTTCACATAACTATGCAAATAAAAAGAAACCGATTAAATTGCAGGGCACTACCCATAAAAAGGTTGTTATTGAGGAAAATGTTTGGATAGGGAATAATGTTAGTATCCTTCCTGGCATTCGTATTGGCAAAGGGTGTGTGCTTGGCGCCGGTTCTGTTGTGACTAAAGACATCCCCCCTTATCATGTTGTATTTGGGAATCCGGCAAGGGTTGCTAGGAGATTATAAGGGTGGATGGCCTAAATCAAGGGACCATTTATCATGAAATTTATTATTAAAAATTGCGCTGGGTTTAAAACCCCGTACTTTAGTGCGCAATTTTTAATCCCGAAAATTTGCTAACTAAAGTGTGAGTCCGTAAAACCTCGCCTTTTAAGGCGAGGATAGGACGAGTAATCAATATTTAGCAAATTTTCGTTATGAAACAAGAATCTTAAAATGAAAGAATCTTAAGATGAATAATTAAGATGAACAAGTCATTCAAGCGCATAAGTGAGCATTTCGGAAATTTGCAGGATCTTAGATATGATTTTAGGAATCTTAACTTGATAAGATTAGTATTATCCCAGCTTAATAAAGGGTCTTTGTTTGATGTTGGGTGTGGTGCGGGTCACTTGTTGTATCATGCTAAGAAAAAAGGTTTTTCTATAAGTGGGGTCGAGCCAAATAGTGATTTAATCAGACTTTCAAAGAAGTTGTATGGGGATCTTAACATCCGAAAAGGATATGCTGAGAAAATTAAAATTAAATCAAAGTATGATAATCTTGTGCTTCTTGATGTATTAGAACATATTAAAGATGATTCTGATTCGGTTAGGCAGTTGAGAGGATTTCTTAATGACTCAGGAAGGCTTGTTATTGTTGTGCCTGCGCATCCTCTATTGTATGGTAAGAGGGATGAGTTAGCCGGTCATTACCGGAGATATTCTAAAAAACAGATTATATCTGCTGTTTCAATGTCTGGTTTTAAGGTGGTAAATGTACGATATTGGAACGCAATTGGGTTTCTCCCTTACCTTATATCTGAGAGGGTATTCCACAAAAGCCTTTATACAGATTTAAGAACTGGCAATAAAAAGAGCACATTAAAAAAGTGTGTTTCCGGGCTGTTGAACATTTGGTTTAGGTATGTGGAAAATAATGTCAATTTTGGGTTTGGGTTAAGCCTTATTTGTGTGGCAAAAAGGCTAAATAAGGATGTCAAGTAGAAGTCAAATCTTTTTTTAGTTCTTCCACACTCACTGTTGTCGTGCCGACCTTTCCTACAGTTATACCTGCAGCATGGTTTGCTATTTCTGCCGCTTCTTTCATAGTGGCTCCGCTCGTTAGGGCTAGTGCCGCTGCGGCAACCACTGTGTCTCCTGCGCCAGTAACATCATACACTTCTTTTGCTTTTGTGGGTATATGAGTTATTTTGCCGTTTTTTTCAAAAAGTGACATTCCTTTTTCCCCTCTTGTTATTAGTATGTTGCTTTTGGTTTTTTCCATCAGTTCTTTTCCAATCTTGTTTATGCTGGCGTCGTCATTTTTTGGCTCTTGGTTTATCATTAGAGCAGCTTCTTTATTGTTTGGTGTTATCAATGTGGCGTTCTTGTACGGCTCGCAGTCTTTTTGTTTTGGATCAATGACTATTATCTTATTGTTAGTGTTTGCCAGCTTGATTGCCTCTTTTATGACTTCTTTGTTTAGTATACCTTTTGAGTAATCGGACACTATTACTGCATCAACCCCCCCAATCTCTTTTTTTATTATTGTCAATATGGTGTTCTGGGTTTTTTTATCTTCTTCCCTTTTTTCATAATCAACCCTTATCAGCTGTTGTGAGTGCGCGATAATCCTTACTTTCTGTGTGGTTGGCTTTTTATTGGAGGTTATGATATATCTTGTTACAATGCTTCTTTTTCGCATTTCATCCATAAGAATATTTTTTGCATTGTCCT
>JBDRNO010000249.1:0-22244 GCA_043811005.1 Bacteroidota bacterium
TGGCATTTTTCTTTGCAATTTCGGAATCTTTCAAGGCGAGTTCGGAATTCTTCAGTATTAATTCTCTCTCACTTTTCTCTGCCTGATGCTGTTTGATCAATAACTTTCTATTATAATCATCTTGCTGAACCCTTAATTTTAACTCTTTAACCTGGTTTTCAATACTTAATTTCTCGATCTCTTCCAAAGATTTTATTTGTTTCGCCTGATATTCGATGGATTTTTCTTCCATTTCTTTAATATATTCTGTTTTCTCTTGCTCTTTGAGTATTTCATACTGTGTTCTGGATTCTCCGGATTTAATTATGTTATTTTCAATAATTGAAATGTTTTTTGAAACTGCACGAACCATGTCTGTCAGATTATTTGATTCTGCCGTTTTTAGCGCCTTGTTTAAATAAACCAGCGCTTCTTCGTGATCTCCCCAGTTTGAATAGGCAACACCGATCTTGTCGTAAATTGTTACAATACCCTTTTGATCATTAATTTCTTCATCTATTTTTAATGATTTCTTAAAATATTTAATTGCATTTTCATGTTTTTTCCAACTAAAATAAATATCCCCAATATTGCTTAGTAAATGGGAAGTCCCGTTTTTATTATTTAAATTTTCATAAACTGTTAATGATCTTTCACAATATTCCAATGCCTTTTTATAATTACCCGAATTTTTGTACACAATTCCAATTCTGTTCATATTAAATGCTATCCCGGGTTTGTTGGAGTATTTTTCGTATATTTTCAATGATTCATCATAAAACGATATCGCTTTATAATGATTATTCTGTTTGCTATAAGCATCAGCAATACTAATTAAAGCGAGAGCCTCTTCGTTAATATTTTTCAGCTCTCTGGCTAATTCAAGTGCCTGATTGCCATACTCTATACTCTTTTGCGGAGAACTTGCCAGGAACGCTCCGGATAGTTTATTCAGTATTTGGGCTTTTTCTATTCCGGTTGCCGTCTCTAACTTACTTTCAAGAATTTCTACCTGGCTTTGGGAATTAGCAGGTAAATAGGATATGATGAAAAGAAGAATTAGTACTATTTTAATTTTTAATTGCATAATTTATCTTGGTTTATAAATTGTCAGGTAAAAACACATGACACCACGTGTAATACAAGTTGACAATTGACATCAACAAAATTATCATTAATAGATGGCGGATGAATTTTTAAGTTCCTAATTAACCCCAATCTTCACAGCTTGTGAAACACTTATTTTTTCTCCATTATAAAAAGCGATCAAAAATGCATCGGAAAATCCCAAATCCCTGACTATTTGCTGCGCTTCTTTGGCTTTTGTGTATGATTTGAATATACCCACACTGCACCTGTAAATATTTTTGGGGAGGGTTTGTAAATGTATAGGGTATAATCCTTTTAACTTCATGGGGTCAGGTCTTTTGGAAAAAGCTCCAATTTGTATTTTATAAATCACTCCTGAAGGTAGTTCAGGATCAATCGGAATAAGATTGGAACTATTGTAATAGCCCTGTTTATCAGATGAAAAAAACTCAATATTAGGTGAACTTGTCACACTATGATCTATTTCAGGAGAAATTGACTCTTTGGTCTTGACCGGTAGTTCTTTCTCCATGTTTTCTGATGAAACAGCGGGAGAATTTTCGATGTTTTGTGAAGCTTGAGGGTTATCTGGCAGGGTTTGATCAGGCTCCTGTTCTTCAACCACAGGAGAAATGGTCTCTTGTGAAGTTTCCTCTCCTGAAGAGATTACGGGGGGAGCGGTAAAAGTAATTTTTTCCTTTTTATCGAATTCGATTACCTTAAATTCGGTTCTCCTGTTTTTTGCCATGCCCTCTTCTGTATCATTATTTGCAATGGGTCTTTTAAAACCGTACCCTGCATATACAAGACGGGAATTATCAATATTATTATTAACCAAATAATCAACAACCGTCTTTGCTCTTTGTTCAGAGAGCTGTTGGTTATAACTTCGTGTTCCTTTGTTATCCGTATGTCCGGATATTTCAATCCTTAGTGACGGATATTCTTCCATAAAGCGCACTACCCTTTCCAGTTCTATTATTGACGCTGGTTTTAAGGTCGCTTTATTAAAGTCAAAAAAGATATAGTGTAAAACTATTGACTTACCAACGGCAATTTGGTCAAGTTCAATTTCCTTAATTATCTCAAAATAGGGAGTGGATGCAGGAATGTCAATATTCTCAGACTGGAAGAAATAGCCATCTGCAGTTATTGAAATACCATAATTTTTACCAGATGGAAGTGAAATTAAATAATCACCGGTAAGCTTGTTTGATTTTGTATTAGCAATAATTTCATTCTTGTCATTATCAATGACCTCGATAAGTGCTCCTATCGGCTTAAGCGTTTTGTTATCAACTACTTTCCCTTTTACCAACGTCAGTTGGGGTTTTGTTTCATCTTCCAGGAAAGTGACCATGTAAATGTCCTTTTCTCCAAAACCTTCGGCTTTTATCGATGAATAATATCCATGCATACCGTTTGCCGCCAGCACGAAGAACACGTCATCATCCGAGGTGTTGATTGGATATCCCAAATTTTCAGGGGTTGACCATGTATTGTTTTCTTCATCGTAAACGGATTTGAATATATCATAACCCCCCATTGTATTATGTCCCAGAGAACTAAAATACAATGTTTTGCCGTCTGGATGCATAAATACTGCTTCCTCATTATACTGCGTATTGATCACAGCACCCAGGTTGTTAGCCTTACCCCATTGCCCGTCATCCATTAAGCGGGAAACATAAACATCTTTTTCCCCGAAACCACCCCTCCTGTCGCTCACAAAATATATTGTTCTGCCATCATAAGAAAAACAGGCAGATGGTTCTGTATATTTAGTGTTGATTTTTTCATTCAGTTTCACAGGCAGAGACCATTTGTCCCCGTCAAGTTCGCATTCATAAATATTTCCATCCCCTCCATCGTCTTTATAGATAAACAGTTTCTGTCCATCGGGTGCAAGACCCACGGTTGCATCATGGAAATCTGTATTCAAAGGTTCTCCAATGTTTATGGCTTCAGACCACTTCCCCTCTTTTTTCCGGGAAACATAAATATCTTCATAATAGACATCATAGTTGGGGTCTTTTTTTCCTCCTGTTGTGTTATCCCTTCTTGAAGTGAAGATCATCAGAGACTCATCGGCTGAAATTAACGGGCAATATTCTGCAAATGTGGAATTTACAGCACTACCTAAATTTTCAATTTTTACCTTGACAACATTTTTTGCCAGCTCTTTTCCGAATTTGCATTCTTCAATTTTTTTTCTTGCCATCTTCACCATCTCATTATTTTCCACATCTGCCTTATCCATATATCTTTCATATTCTTTTATTGCCCTGTCCCATTCCATGCTCAGATGATACGCCTTACCTAACAAAAAGTGAACAGAAACATCTATATCTGTCTTAAGTTTTATAGCTTTTTCGAGATACGGGAGAGCGGCAAATTTTTGGGAAGAGTTAAGATAGCAATGCCCTATACTCACATTTAAAAGAGCATTGTCAGGATTAAAATCATTGGCTTTTAAATAATGTAATAATGCTTTGGAATAAGCGCTGGATTTGTAATATGTATTCCCTTTTTGTAATTCCTTATATGCCTCCTTAAAGCCTTCTTTGTCATGATCGAAATTGCCTTTTTCAAATTCCACATTGGAGGATTCCTCTTGCGCAAAACCAGGTTGAATAAAAAAAAAGGTCAACAGCGTATAAAAACCAACTGTGAACAGATTAATAAAAAGGATAATATTTAAACAAATACGCATAAATTAGGGAAGCTATGTCCTTTCTGCAACAAATTCAAAAGGTATACCTGTCATTTTTGCAAATTCCTCCCCGGATTCCTTCATGTCCAGATCAGGTGCATCATAATGCCATTCCACTTTTATGTTTACGTTATCTTTGCAAAACTTCTTTATCTTATGTAATATATCAAGAATAAATTTTGCAGAAGTTGAATTAAAATATTCAAAATTGAACTCAAATATTGCTTCATTCTTTTTGCTGTCGAACTCACTATCCTTCCAATAACGCAATGAATAATATTCCTCCAACCAATCTAAAATCTGTTGATAGAATTTCCCTGCATTTTCGGGCCTTGATTCTCCGGATATTACAAATCTATTTGCTTTTGGGTCTAATATAACCTCAGGAGTAAACTCAGTTGGTTCAATTTTTAATATTTTCATAGTACTCTTTTTTTGAGATAGTAACTAACATCTTGTTACAAATTAGTAAAAAATTAAATTTCTTTTCCAGCAAAACTCGCCAAGCACGCAAAATACGTTATAATAAATAAAGCTTTGTCCGCCAGCTGGCTGAAGCTTTGCGGGAGACATATTTGATTTGAATATATTAATCCTTTTTTGGTTCTGGTTCGTCCAGCTTATGTGTTCATACCTTTATTTCAAGAACAAAAAACGAAATGTCATCTTTAACGGTCTTAAAATAATAATCAAGTTTATTATCTGATTTTAATGCCATATCAATTATACCAAGGCCGGGACCCGTTTTTTCAGTAACTTTTGCTTTTAATATTGTATCTCGATACTTTTCTTTCAATCCTTTTCTATCAAGTTTATTAATATCATCCAATTTTTGTTTCAACAAATCTACGTCTTTATTATAAATAAGGTTTCCAACGGTTACATAAAAACATCCTTCACTTTTTCCCATCAAAAACAATGGAATATGAGATGATAATTGGTCCTTTTCTTCGAATAAATTTTCCCCTGCATACCTGTTAATATTTTCAAGGCATTCCACCATTACATTATAGATTTTCTTTCTCACGGTAAAATCAATATCCAAATTCTTCATTTGTCTCTTCGCATTTGACAATAGTGCATTAACAATTTCTATACTAAAAGCTCCTTTATAAGCCATAAGTATTTTTTTATCCAGCATCTTATGGTGAATGCCGTATATGTTATTAACATTAATATTCATAGCTAATTATATTAGTAAAAATTTTTGTCACTGTTTAGTACCTAAAAAGTTAAATCTTGACAAAATTGGGTAAAATATTTAATTTATTAATTATCTTATTAAAGTTATTGTACCTGAAGGTAATAATTTTTCTTTTTCTAATTCCCCTTCTTCTTCTCCATCAATTGTTGTTACTGTTATTATATAAAAATAAGTTCCATCCGGCACAATCTTGCCGGAGTTAGTCCTGCCGTCCCAGCCGCCTTTAATTGTATTCCATGTATATATCTGCTCACCCCATCTATTGAATATTATCCCTTCAACCTGAATCACCTTGCTACCTATCACATTAAAAATATCGTTAACACCATCGTCATTAGGAGAAAATACATTAGGAATAAATAATGAATCAAAGGAAATAGCTCTTATGTTTTGATAAGCCGTATCTGTACAACCTGGAAGCGTACCAAAGCCATAAGCAACCAACATAACCTGGAACAGTCCTGAATCCGAATAGGTATGTGAAGGATTAATTATATCTGTAATATTGTCATTACCGGAAGCAGGATCTCCAAAATCCCAAAGATATGTCATTGAATTGGAACCGCTGCTGTTATTTTCAAAAAATACTTCAAGCGGTATATCCCCTGTGCTGTCACTTACCGTAAATGAAGCATTAACGGTAATTGAATCAATAACCGTAATAGTAATAGTATCAATATCATAACAACCGAAAGAATTGGTGCCGGTTACGGTATAAGTAGTAGTTGCAACAGGGTAAGCAATTACGGTATCCCCTGTAGTTGAACTTAAACCTGAAGCAGGTGACCATAAATAGGTGGCAGCTCCACTTGCGGTCAATGTTGTGGCATTGCCAATGCAGACAGTATCTAACCCGCTAATAGCAGCGATAACAGATGGCAGAGAAATTACCGTTACATTGATGGTATCAGGTTCCAATATATTGCAATTTATTGTAGCTACAGTATCCCAAATAGGTATAACCCAATATCCAGTATCACTATCAGGAGTTACTGAAATAGATGGCGAGGTGGTAGTATCACCTGGGTCTGTGCTCCATATAAAATAATCACCTCCGATACAAGTCAGAATTGCCGTATCCCCTTTACATATCACAGTATCACCAACAATTGATGAATACATACTAATAACCGTTATCTCAATCGAATCGGTATCGCTAACACATCCGTTTAATGTTGCTGTTACAAAATAAATTGAAGTGTCTGTTGGATTCACTATAATCGTTTGCGAAGCAGCAACAGTATCGCCCCCCCATTGATAAGTGGCGCCTGGCGGTCCGTTGGCTGTTAAGGTAGCGCTATCACCGTAACAAATCTTGTCCTGACCAGTTATGTAAACATAGGGAATTATAACATTAACAATAGCGCTATCACTGCCAATACAACCGTATTGTGAAAATGCAGCAACATAATAGATAGTAGTATCCGCTGGGTTTACAACTATTGCATCTGTTGTATCGCCAGTACTCCACATATAGCTGACGCCACCGTTTGCGATTAAATCTATGGTGTCACCCAGGCATATATCCAGAGAAAAGGAAGAAGAAATTTGAACATTAGGTATTGAATCCACGTATAATATTAAAGTATCGGCAGCAGCAGACAAACCGCAACATGGTGTTTGAATCTGTAGAGTGATGGTAAAAATTCCAGCCGTGTTAAATTGCAACCCATTCAATGTATCATAGTTAGTACCTGTGTAAGTGTCGGGGCTTGTTGCTCCGTTAAGATCCCAGTAATAGATATAATTTATCCCTTGCACAAGCGACTGAAAACCTGCAGTATCGCCTAAGCAAAGCGTATATTCACCATTTATTAGTTGTGCATTGGTCGCTATCTGGGGTATTAAAGCCGAATCATCTAAAATAATATTTACAAAGCCGGTATATTGATCAGTACCATAAGTAATATCTTTAAACCCAATAGTACTGTATTGTGTAGTAACATTTGTTCCAAAATCCGTAGGAGGATTTGCTCCTGCTCCAAAATCCCAGTTATTGATTGCGCTAGTTGATAAATCCATACTATTATTGGTACACGTGACGTTATCAGCAAAAATGACAGGCTGTGCCGGGAGATTAAAATTTGTATCAGCTATGGTTAATGGGCTACCGCCATCGAAGTAAATTGCATAGCTTTCCCCTGGTTGACTGCTGCCACCATCACCACCATTCCCGCCATCACCTCCAGTCCCACCATTAGCCCCATCTCCTACTTGACCACAGCAATTATCACCTATTCCTGCGGCACTACCAGTGCCACCATTTCCACCAGATCCTCCTGTTCCACCTGCACCATTAATGCCGCTACTTATAAAGCCGTTTATCACATTTCCTCCACTTCCATTATTATACAAATAAATAGCATAAGAAGCTCCACCTCCATAACCGCCAGTTCCCTTTGCTCCACCTTCTGCTCCACCGCCTCCGCCTCCGCCACCGGAGCCGGCACCATCAATACAACCGCCCCCCCCTTCACCTGCACCACCACCACCTCCTCCTCCTCCAGCACCTCCCATTCCCTCAGCTCCATCACCACCCTTACCCCCTGGAACCCAAAAGCCACCAATGTGTGCACCAAAGGGGCCAAAAGCACCATTGGCTCCATCTGCTCCATTATTTCCATTACAGCCACTTGTAGCATTATTGTTCGGATCGCAGCCATTTCCTGTACCACCTGTCCCTCCACAGCTACCGGGACCAGACCAAATACCCCCAATACCACCAGATCCTCCATTATTACCTTCCTGTCCTCCTGAACCGCCACCACCCCCTCCCCCACCTGCTCTTGGATTCAAAGGAGCTATACCACTACTTCCAGGAAGTCCGGAATAACCCTGTCCACCAAATATATCCCAATAACAACCTGGATCATCTGCTGCACCACTGCCCCCTGACCCTGCACCAACTCCACCCCCACTTCCTCCATTTCCGCCATATCCACCGCTGCATTGATCATCATCATCCCCGCCTGCACCATTTCCTCCCGGAGAACCATTAGCTCCATCAACACCATCAAGACCATCAATTCCATTGGAAGCATCCCCAGGCAATATCTGACACCGAACAATATCGTAATTATAACAATTGGTTAAATGAATTCCATAGATAGAGATGCCCATGCTATCGGCAGCGGGTGCATCGGCAGTGCTTATTGTCAGATCCTGTAAACGAAAATCGTGAACTCCATTCATATATATTGCTCCCAACCTCCGTGCTTCTGGGGGCCCTTCCAAATTAGCAGCATCCCTAAAGATAGTGGTTGCCCCGGCTGAGCTTGTCTTTTCCCAGTTGTTTGAAGGGTCAAAGCCGCCTTCAATGATAGTGAAGGAAGATATGCTTGTTATAGGTGCACTGAAATTATAAACGCCTATCGCCATTTTAATTACGGTGCCGTTACATTGCGTCATGGATAAGGCGGTAAGTAAATCAGCCGGGTCTGCAATGGTACCGGTTCCCGAACCCGTTGTGGTTACGTATAGTACGTTACAAACAGGTCCTGACTGGGGAGTTGTTACTATTACCTGTGCTGTGTCTTCATTAATACAACCATAATAATCTGTTGTGACCGTAAAAATAGTGTCGTTGGGAGGAGATACCAGAATACTGGTAATTATCTCACCGGTACTCCATAAAAAGTTGGACCCTGCAGGTCCTGTTACAGTTAACAAAGCGGAATCCCCAGGGCAAATTGCAACGGGGCTGGGAAAAATAGTTGTAAATGGGGGATTATATCCAATATTGATAGTTTGAGAGATAATTATTGTATCAATTGTACATATATAATTTTTTAATATTGTTAAAGTAACAGTATAGCTCCCCGTATCTGCATAAGTATGTGAAACATTCTGCCCTGTGCCGGTAATAGTATCTCCGAAGTCCCAGTCCCAGCTAATAACTGAAGTATCGCCAATAGCATTAAACCCGATAATCGTGCCGGGACATAGCGGTGCATTGGGAATGGCATCAAAGTCAAAGGTGTCGTTTTTTGCGGTAACATAGAATGAGCCCCACAGATTTTTCAATTTAGCTCCGGTAACATAACCATAAGATTCATAAGAGCCATAACCATAGACATAGGCAACAATACCACTATCTGATGATAAGGTATGATTTCCCTGCGTGATGCTTAACCTTGCATAGGAGTATAGGGGGTTGGCAGGAACTACATTAAAGTACCCTGCTATGGGATTCCCGTCAAGGATTACCAAATTAACAGAATTGGTTTGGCTAACAACATTAAGATAGTAAGAAGTAATAACAGTAGAAGTAAAAGCATTAAAAGTTATGATATCGAGAGTTTGTTCAACCGGGCTGAGCATTATCATAAAAGGATCTGCATTGGCTCCGTCACAATCCTGACCACGGCTGTATTGAGATACCATGATCGGTTTATCGGCTTCAATATATGAAGCAGTACTGAGAAATGCCTGGTTAAACTGTCCGGCATTCAACACAAAGGGAGAACCACCGTTTATAGTAACAGAAGTATTGTTCTGTGCAGCCATGATCCTGAATATTTCACCGTTTCTCGTTAAGAAAGGAGTAGTAATATATGCTTTACCCCAGGTAGTAACCGGATACATTTGTTCATAAAGATGGTCGCAGTAATGGCATCCTCCTACATCGGTACAAACCACCCCGCTGAATACAGCAAATTTTTTACAAGGACCCACAGCTTTAATCAATGAACCTGTTAAATCCCCCCCATCTGCCTGCACCTGGTATGCCTCGCCCTGGTTTAGAGTGATAGAAAAAGGCACTCCGGCAGGATTACCTCCATCGGTTGCAACTGATGGGATTATCTCTAACTGTGTATTGTCTTCTGCTCCAATGATCAAAAATTCAGAGGGTAAAGTACCGTTTAAAACATCCGGGTTGATAGCCATAACATAATATTCAATGCCAAGGGTTTGAACAGGCAAGATCATTGCTGCGTCAGAAGTATATGCTTCATAGTTTAATGCATATACACTAATAGAATCATTGGCTATTACATGTATGCCTTTATTTTCAACAACTTCAGTAGAAGTAACTTGTGCAAAAGCAGTAGGGACTATGACTTGAGAAGTGGTATTGGCAGTTACAGTAAAATTTTGAACCCAACCAATTAAAGGCATTTCAACTATACCTGAAGTATTGACATCAGAACTAATATAAACAGAAAGTGTTGGGCTAGAATAGTTCTCCATAAATCCCAACCAGAATTCCTTACCCTTAGTAGAAAATGTTTGAGCGTAAGACGCCTGGAATAAATAGAAAAACAGTAAAAATACCAATAATGATATTTGCCTGAACTGTCGAAAAACTTGAAACATTTTAAGGAATAGAATTAAAAACCAATCAGAAGATATTGCTTATACGTATTTTATACAAATTTGTTTTAAAATGACGAATATTGGATGGTTTTGACTGTCGATTAAAGTTTTATAATACAAAAACCCTGTCAGAGTTACGAACTCTGACAGGGTATGTTTTTCCCGTAAAAAAGTGTACTTTTGCTTCAACACAAAACTTTGAAATGGTGCCCTTCGTACATCAGGATAAACTCCGCGGAATTCACGCCTACGTGCCGAAACAGCACTTCTGCGTGCATGCACGAACACCTTTGAAAATAAACAATAAAGTGAGTAAATTCCAATACGTTAAATTCATTTATCAACAAATTAACTAATTCTTCAATCCCGCCTGATGCGGGTTGCCTTTTGCGAAATCCAAATCTACCAACCAGTGAGCAATTACTTAAACGAATTGAACAAAGTACAACGCCAGGCGGTGGAATGTACCGAAGGACCGGTGATGATAATTGCAGGTGCAGGGTCCGGGAAAACAAGAGTTTTAACATACCGGATCGCACATTTATTAAAAAAAGGGGTAAACACTTATAATATTCTTGCTCTTACTTTTACCAACAAAGCAGCCCGGGAAATGAAAGACAGGGTTGTCCAAATTGTAGGCGGAACTGAAGCGCAAAGCATCTGGATAGGCACTTTTCACGCCATCTTTGCGAGAATACTGCGCTATGAAGCAGATAAACTGGACTATCCTTCTCACTTTACAATTTATGATACGGTTGATTCAAAAAGCTTGCTGAAAACCATTATCAGTGAACTTGGATTGGATGACAAGATTTACAAACCCGGCTTGGTGTTAAAAAGAATATCCTTATCGAAAAACAGATTAATATCTCCTGCCGGGTACCTCAACGATGAGGATCTTCAAAAAGAAGACGCAATGAGCGCCAAGCCCAGGCTGGGAGAGGTCTATAATATTTACACCAAAAGATGCTTCAAAGCCGGAGCAATGGATTTTGATGACCTGTTATATAAGATAAACGTCTTGTTGAGCGATCATCCAGAAGTACTTAAGAAATACCAGCAAAAATTTCAATATCTCCTTATAGATGAATTCCAGGATACCAACCTGCTACAATATGTTATAGCACAAAAATTAGCTGCTTTACACAAAAATATCTGTGTGGTTGGAGATGACGCTCAGAGCATTTATGCTTTCAGGGGTGCTAATATTCAAAACATCCTTAATTTGAAACACGATTACTCCAATTTAAAAATCTTTAAACTTGAACATAACTACCGTTCAACAAAAAACATTGTTAAAGCAGCAAATAGTGTAATTGCAAACAACAAACAACAACTCCACAAGGAAGTCTGGACCGACAATAAAGAAGGGGAGAAAATTTCCATACTAAATGCTTTAACCGATAATGAAGAAGGATTGCAGGTCGCCAACTCAATATTTGAATATAAAATTAACAGGCAGCTTGCAAATAAGGATTTTGCGATATTATACCGGACAAACGCACAATCAAGGGCGATGGAAGAAGCATTAAGAAAACTTAATATCCCATATTGTATTTACGGGGGTCTTTCATTTTACCAGCGCAAGGAGATCAAAGACCTGCTTGCCTACTTCTGCCTTATAATAAATAATAATGACGAGGAAGCATTGAAGAGGATCATCAATTATCCGGCAAGAGGTATCGGAAAAAGGACCCTGGATAGGATCATCGTTACCGCAAATGAGACTGATAATAGTCTCTGGTATATCATTGAGAATCTTAACCAGTTTAACCCCGGCATAGGCACCAATGTACATGACAAGATCTCTG
Source organism: Bacteroidota bacterium (assembly GCA_043811005.1). Lineage (GTDB taxonomy): Bacteria > Bacteroidota > Bacteroidia > NORP154 > NORP154 > JBDRNO01. The sequence goes on from JBDRNO010000249.1 coordinate 12,113, forward strand.
AATTTGTTACTATGATCAAGGGCTTCTCCACACAAATTAAAACAAAGAATGCCTATGAATTGGGCAGCCATATCGCCTCATCATCGGGAATTTTAAAAGATTTGTACGATAACAAGACATTTGAGGGGCTTAGCAGGTATGAGAATACACAGGAACTGCTGAATGGATTAAAAGAGTTTTCTGAAAAACCCGGTAATGGTGAAACATGGGATGTAAGGTTTCTTGTCTCACCTGCCCGTTCCGCAGCTAATGCAGGGGAAAGAGGGGAAGTGACGGGGGATAAAAAAAGCGAGAGCCGGACACTTGATGTGTTTATGCAGGAGATATCATTATTAACCGACCATGTTACCAATCCGCCAGCTGGCGGATCGGGAGACGGTGACGCAGAAGATGACGACAAGGTCTTTTTAATGACTGTTCATGCTGCCAAAGGGCTGGAGTTTCCTTATGTTTATATCGTTGGAGTGGAAGAGAACCTTTTCCCATCTCAACATTCTGTAAGTTCACGTGCCGATCTGGAAGAAGAGCGTAGGTTATTCTATGTGGCATTGACAAGGGCGCAGGAAAAAGCAACCCTGTCTTATGCTTCAACACGTTACCGCTGGGGAAGTTTACACAATTGCGAGCCTAGCCGTTTCCTGGAAGAAATTGACAAGCAATTAATGGAACAACCAACCCCATCCCAATACCAACTAGTCCGCAAATCCTTGCCAACAAATATTCCTTCATGGAAACCAACATACAGAACAAAAAGAATAAAAAGCAAAATACAGGATGAAGAATTTATTAATGCAGCATTATCCCGACTTAAGGGGAACTTTAAAAAGTTAAACAAAACAACTTACAGCACTTCCGACAACTGTATTCCCGACAGCATAAAAAACATACAAGTTGGCATGGAGGTTGAACACCTGCGTTTTGGCATAGGAAAGGTAATTCATTTAAAAGGTTCATCTTCAAATCAAAAAGCCACGGTCTTTTTTCACAAAAGCGGACAAAAGGAACTGTTACTGAAGTTTGCAAAGTTGAAAATTAGAACATAGTTACGCACCTGTGAGCCGAAGCACTTCGGCTTTGCTCTGCTGAAGCTACGCGAAAGCAATGTGCGCAGGCACAAATTGATTAAAAAAGCAATTAATATTACGTGCTTAGGAAATTAAAAATGTAGCGAGTGCCTTCTCCGAAGGACTAAGTCGATCGCTACTGCCTGCGCAGACCGAAACCTGCTACGGCAGTCGTAGGCCTGGCTGCTCGCTTCTGGCCTTCGCCTGCCAAAGCAGGCTACGGCCTGCGAAGGCTGGCAACTGGCAAAAATGATATAATATATTTTTTTGCATTTTAATATAAAATTATTACTTTTGGGTAAAATTCCCGCCCGTACAATCCCGATTTTAAGTGGAGATATACAACATAAATTGGACAAGCCCAAAACCAAAAAAAATTAATATATTCAAGCTAAATATGTCTCTCGCAAAGGTCGCAAAGTTCTTTATTTAAATATTACAAAATTGGGCTCTTTGTCCGCCAGCTGGCAAAAGCTTTGCGAGAAAACAAATAAAATGTTTTGCCAATCCCGATAACTATCGGGATGGTAAAGACTTGACGTTTAAGGTACTAATTCCCTTTTCCCGGGACAAAAAATTTATCATAAATGGAATATAACACTCAGCGCTCCAAGTTAATTATCTCTGAATACGGAAGAAACATTCAGAAGTTGATCGAACATGCCATTACCCTAAAGGATACAGAAGAACGAAACAAGTTTGCAAAAATGATAATAAATGTCATGGGGCAATTAAATCCACACTTAAGAGATGTAAATGATTTTAAGCATAAACTATGGAACCATCTTTTTGTGATTTCCGATTTCAAATTGGATGTTGATTCTCCTTACACCAAACCAACTACTGAAACCCTGTCAGTTAAACCGGAGAGAATGCTTTATCCTGACAAGAAAATCAAATATAAGCATTATGGAAAAACCATTGAATTAATGATTAAAAAAGCCGCAACTTTTGAAGAGGGTGACGAAAAAGATGCCTTAATTAAAACAATAGCAAACCATCTCAAAAAATCATACCTCACCTGGAACAAAGATTCGGTGACTGATGAAAAAATATTGAAAGACCTCGAAGAGTTATCAGACGGAAAACTGAGTTTAAGAAAAAATGTACGGCTCAATTACACCAGCGACATTTTAGCATCAAGCAAAAGGAAAAAAAGAGTTGTGAAATCCAATAACACAAGAACCAGGAGACGAAAATATTAAAGACATAGTTTCGCTATTTAATTAAAAAAAGGAGTCACTATTCAGGTATAAATATTTTTTGAATTTGATTTTTCGGTATTTGTAATTTATTTGTATTTTGTTATTTGTAGTTTGTAATTTATTTTGCGTAAATACATACACTGAATTTTCATTTAAGGCATTAACATTCCTCATAATATGAGTACTTTTGAGATCACTGGTGGTCGTCAATTAAAAGGCGATATAATTCCCCAGGGAGCTAAAAATGAAGCTCTGCAGGTAATCTGTGCCACCCTGCTTACTTCCCAAAAGGTAACAATAAAAAATATTCCTGATATAAGTGATGTAAATCTACTTATTGAGCTACTTAAAATCTTAGGTGTAAAAGCAGAAAGAATTAGTAATGATGAATATACCTTTCAAGCCGATGATATTAACATCGAACAACTCCGGTCATCAGAATTTAAAACTATAAGCACAAAACTTCGCGGTTCGATAATGATTGCCGGACCAATGCTTTCCCGTTTTGGGAAGAGCTATATTCCAAGTCCGGGAGGAGACAAGATCGGTAGAAGGAGATTGGACACCCATTTCTTTGGCTTTCAAAAATTAGGGGCAAAATTTGAATACAACCAGAAAGAAAACTTTCACAAAGTTGAAGCGCCCAAACTAAAAGGGAACTATATGCTGTTGGATGAGGCATCAGTTACGGGTACTGCAAATATCATTATGGCAGCCGCACTCGCCAATGGAAAAACGACTATTTATCATGCCGCCTGCGAACCTTATATCCAGCAACTTTGCAATATGCTCAATAATATGGGCGCTAAGATCACGGGAACCGGATCTAATTTACTATCAATAGAGGGAGTCGAATCTCTTGATGGCTGCACTCATAAATTACTGCCCGACATGGTGGAAATAGGCAGCTTTATTGGTTTGGCTGCGATGACCCGGTCCGAGATCACTATCAAAAATGTTGCTTATGAACATTTGGGGATTATTCCTGATATGTTTAAAAAATTAGGCATCAAACTCGAAAAAAAAAATGATGACATTTATATCCCACAACAGGAAAATTACGAGATCGAAACTTTCATTGACGGATCAATACTTACTATCTCTGACGCAATATGGCCAGGGTTTACACCCGATCTGTTAAGTGTTGCATTGGTAGTGGCTACCCAGGCAAAGGGATGTGTCCTCATCCACCAAAAGATGTTTGAAAGCCGTTTGTTCTTTGTTGATAAATTGATTGATATGGGTGCGCAGATCATATTATGCGACCCTCACAGGGCAACGGTCATTGGACTAAACAATGAAAACCCTCTAAGAGGTATTATCATGACCTCTCCCGATATCAGGGCTGGAGTTTCACTCTTAATTGCCGCATTATCTGCCGAAGGCAAAAGTGTAATACATAATGCCGGGCAAATAGATCGTGGGTACCAAAACATTGATGTTCGCCTGAATAAGCTGGGGGCTGAGATTATAAGAACATAACATAGTAAATTTATTAAAAAGGAAATCACATTAAATTTGAGTGAAGAAAAAATAAGATAATGTTAAAAAAAATCTACAAAGTAATAATAACTACTGTTTTATCTTTTACGGCTTTATGCTTCATCAACAAAGGTGAAGAATCAATCCTGATTGAGTCGTTACTCCCCATTCGTCCAAAGGAGGCAGTTCAGGTATTGACCGATGACGGGACTAAAACAGGTTTGAATATTGGAAATAAAGCTCCTGAATTATTGTTCAACAATCCCGATGGAGATTCTATTGCCCTGTCATCACTAAAGGGAAAAATCGTATTGCTGGATTTCTGGGCTTCATGGTGCGGGCCTTGCAGGCGCGACAACCCTAATTTGGTAAACGCCTATCTAAAATTCAAAGATGCAAAATTTGAAAATGCCAAAGGATTTACCATTTACAGCGTATCTTTAGATAGGACCAAAACAGCTTGGGTAAATTGTATAAAACAAGACAAATTAGTGTGGGAAAATCATGTAAGCGATTTGAAGGCATGGGCATCCCAACCTGCAAAAATTTATCATATCAATTCAATTCCCAGTAACTTTTTATTAGATGCAAATGGTATCATAATAGCTAAAAATCTCAGGGGAACCTTATTGCATTCCGAGCTGCAAAAATTACTTAAAACCCCAAAAAAGAAGAAATCAACAGGAAATAAAGAAAAGGAGGAAATGGAATTATTTTTGAATAAATAACGTAAGTAACTATTTATCACTTTTTGTTATTAACATATCACCATTAGTGCCTTTAATAAGGTGGATAGTAAATTCAGGCACACTTCGACAGTCCGCAGTTCTTACATTTCAGACATCCTTCTTCATAGATCAACCCTTCGGGGTCATCACAATTCGGGCATTTATTATTAGCTGCGCGGGTTCCGTTAGGTATAAATTTCCTCAACGCCCTTTCTACTCCGTTTTTCCATGTATTGACTGAATCACCGTCTAAGTTGAGGTTTGCAATAAGGTCAACAACAAAAAGCATGGGCATGCCATGCCTTAACACTCCGGAGATCAATTTTGCATAATTCCAATATTCCTTGTTGAAAAATCTTGATAGCCCTTGAATAGTTATTTTATATCCATCCCTGTCCTCATATTGAAAATCATACCTCTTCTTTCCGCTTTTATTTTTTTCCTTAATCACCCATCCCCTGGAAATTGATTTAGGGATAAGTAATGTGTCTTCATCGAGTTTACCTGTAAAAATCTCATAAGGACGGTTGTCTAACAGTCCAATTACAGCGATCCACTTCTCGTTATTATTCTGGAATCTCACAACTTCGGCTTCCAGCACTTTGGGCCGGCTCGGAGCTGCGGTTTCTCTAAAATTGTTCCTTGTTTCTTTTTGCTTTTTAGCTTCAGACACAAGCACCCCTGTTCTCGACCCATCCCTATAGATGGTCACTCCTTTGCAGCCGCATTTCCATGCTGTTTTATATATTTCACTTACTAATTCCTCGGTTGCATCGTTAGGAATATTTACAGTTACGCTAATGGAATGGTCAACCCATTTCTGAACTTCCCCCTGCATTCTAATCTTTTGCACCCAATTAATATCACCAGAAGTTGATTTGTAATAGGGAGATTTTTTAATGATCTTTTCCAAGTCCTCACTATCCAACTTCGAAACTTCTTCAACATCATATCCCTTTATTTTCAGCCAGGTTACGAATTTATGATGAAACACAGAGTATTCTTCCCAACTATCGCCAATTGAATCTGTAAAATCCACCTTGCTCTTCTTGTCATTAGGATTTACCTTTCGCCTTCTCTTATAAGATACCAAAAACACCGGTTCAATTCCTGATGACGTTTGAGACATAAGACTTGTAGTTCCTGTGGGAGCAATAGTCAACAAAGCGATATTTCTTCTTCCATACTTTTCCATGTCTGTATAAAGATCAGGATCAGCTTCCTTTAACCGTAAAACAAATGGGTTGTTTTTTTCCCGGTTTGCATCATATATTGTCATAGCGCCTCTTTCCCTTGCCAATTGAACGGAAGACCTGTATGCTTCTAAAGCCAGGCACTTATGAACTTTTGTTGAAAACTCAATAGCATCCTCTGATCCGTATCTCAATCCTAAAGCGGCAAGCATATCTCCTTCGGCAGTAATACCTATTCCTGTTCTTCTTCCGGTAATACATTTTTGCTTAATATTTCTCCAAAGATTTACTTCGGTTTTTTTGATCTCAGGGCTTTCGGGGTCTGTACGTAATTTTTCCAGGATATTATCTATCTTTTCCATTTCCAGGTCAATAATATCATCCATGATACGCTGGGCATATCTAACATGTTGATTGAACAGTTTAAAATCAAAACAGGCACTTTCGGTGAAGGGTTCGGCAACATAACTGAATAAATTTATTGCAATCAGGCGGCAGCTATCATAAGGACATAATGGAATTTCCCCACAGGGATTAGTTGATACGGTATGAAAGCCTAAATCTGCATAACAATCAGGAATGGATTCTTTAATAATTGTATCCCAGAATAATATCCCCGGTTCAGCTGATTTCCATGCATTGCCAACTATTTTATTCCATAATTTGTTTGCGTCAATTTCTAAGGTTGTTGTGGGATTTTTTGTATTTATTGGAAATTGTTGTATATATTTTGTATTATTAACAACTGCATTCATGAAATCATCATCAATCCTAACGGAAATATTGGCTCCGGTAATTTTATCTTTATCCAATTTAGCGTCAATAAAGGTTTCAACGTCAAGGTGTTTTATTGAAAGACTTAGCATTAAAGCGCCTCTCCGTCCGTCCTGTGCAACTTCCCTTGTAGAGTTGGAATAACGTTCCATAAATGGCACAATCCCGGTGGAAGTTAGGGCACTGTTTTGTACCGGGCTTCCTTTGGGTCTTATATGCGACAGGTCATGGCCAACCCCGCCCCGTCTCTTCATCAGTTGAACCTGCTCCTCATCAATCTTCATAACACCTCCATAGGAATCTGATGAAGAGTTATTACCTATTACAAAACAATTTGATAATGAACTGATCTGGAAATCGTTACCAATACCAGACATGGGACCACCTTGCGGAACAATATATTTAAACCCTTTTAGCAATTGGTATAACTCTTCTTCGCTCATTGCATTCCGGTACCTTTTTTCTATGCGTGCAATTTCTCTTGCCAGCCTCCTGTGCATCTGGTCGGGATTTGATTCGTATAATATTCCGCTTGAATCTTTCAGCGCATATTTATTTATCCACACATCTGCAGCGAGATCATCTCCATTAAAATACTTTAGTGATTCCTTAAGAGCTTCCTCGGTTGTATAGGTTTCCATGCCATTGCCTGGTATCATCTTGCTTTTCTGTGTTGGAAAAATCTTTGGTGCCTCAACTTGTGCGGGTTGTTCCATCTTTCTCTCCATTACTTCTGTTTCCATGTTTGTTGATTAAATTTTCTGATAAAAAAAGAAAATATTTCGCCTTGCGAATTTAAACATAGTATTTCCTATCATCAATCTAAAATTATTAACAAACGGCATTAGTTTTTAACAAAAAGGATAATTTTATTATTTCTTTTAAAGAATTCAAAAAAAAAATTATTTTTATCAAATATAATTTGTTGATAATAAAAAAGAATCGTTAATTTTACGATTGCAAAAAAATTCAAAAGAATTTAACATGGTAATCCGATAGCTCCCGATATTTATAGGGACGGATTGATTAAAAAAGAAATTATATAAAATTGAGTTAAAGAAGATGACAATAACTGCTGAACTTTCAATAATTGATTATTTAAAAAAGCATTTTGGTTTTATCGCTTTTAAAGGGCAGCAGGAAGCTATAATCAATAATATATTAGCTGGCAAAGACACTTTTGTGATAATGCCTACCGGTGGTGGCAAATCAATGTGCTATCAGTTACCTGCTTTACTTTGTGAAGGCACGGCAATTGTTGTTTCACCTCTTATTGCACTTATGAAAAACCAGGTTGATTCAATGAAGGGATACGGAACAGATGACGGAACTGCCCATTTTTTAAATTCATCTCTGAGCAAACCCGAAATAATCCAGGTAAAAAAAGACATAGTTCAAGGCAAAACGAAACTGCTTTATGTAGCCCCGGAATCTCTGACCAAACAAGAGAACGTAGATTTTTTACAAGATATAAATATTTCTTTTTTCGCTATTGATGAAGCCCATTGCATTTCTGAGTGGGGTCACGATTTTCGCCCCGAATACAGACGCTTACGTCCGATAATAGAAGCGATAGGCAAAGTTCCGATCATGGCGCTCACTGCAACTGCCACACCTAAAGTGCAGCAGGATATTCAGAAAAATCTCGCAATGCTGGATACTACTGTCTTTAAATCTTCTTTTAACAGACCCAATCTTTACTATGAAGTACGTCCTAAAATCAACCCTGTAAAAGAAATCATCAAATTTATTAAGCAAAATGCGAACAAATCAGGCATTCTTTACTGCTTAAGCAGGAAGAAAGTAGAAGAAATAGCTGAAATACTACAGGTTAACGGCATTAAGGCGCTGCCCTATCACGCAGGCATGGAACAAGCGGTTAGAACAAGTACCCAGGATAAATTTTTGATGGAAGATATAGATATAATAGTTGCTACTATTGCTTTCGGAATGGGAATTGATAAGCCGGATGTACGTTTTGTTATACATTACGATATTCCAAAAAGCCTAGAGGGGTATTACCAAGAAACAGGAAGAGCAGGCAGAGATGGCGGAGAAGGAATCTGTCTCGCTTTCTATCAATATAAAGATATTGAAAAGCTCGAAAAGTTCATGAAAGGTAAACCAGTTGCCGAACAGGAAATCGGCAAACAATTGCTTTTGGAAACCGTGGCTTATACAGAATCTGCTATGTGCAGAAGAAAACAATTATTACATTACTTCGGGGAAACTTACAATAAAGATAGTTGTGAGAGTTGCGATAACTGCTTGCATCCCAAAGAGAGATTTGAAGGGAAAGATGATATCTGCCTGGCATTAGACACTATTCTTACAGTTAAAGAAAAATTCAAGGCAAAGCATATTGTAAATGTCTTAATTGGAAAAACTACTACAGAGATAAAAGCATACAAACACAACCAACTTAAACAGTTCGGCAGAGGAGCTGATGAAGACGAGCAACATTGGAATGCTGTTGTCAGGCAGGCATTGATCGCAGGATTGTTGATTAAAGATATCGAAAATTATGGGCTGCTTCATATAAGTGAAGCCGGAAAGGAATACATTGCCAAACCATACTCAATAATGCTTGCTAAGGATCATGATTATGAAAGCATTATGGATGATGGAGAAGAAATTATAAGCGGGGTTCAAAAGGGAGGAGGTGTTGATACAATCTTGTTTGCATTGCTTAGAGATTTACGAAAAGACGTTTCCAAACAACACAATGTGCCTCCATATGTAGTTTTCCAGGACCCTTCATTGGAAGATATGACCATACAATATCCTATTACAATGGATGAAATGCAGCAAATCAGTGGTGTTGGTGCCGGGAAAGCCCTGAAATTCGGCAACCCCTTTATTGAACTGATTAACGAATATGTAATAGAAAATGAAATAGAACGACCCATTGATATGGTGGTTAAGTCAGTTATAAACAAATCGGGATTAAAAGTTTATATTATACAAAATATTGACAGAAAACTACCACTGGATGATATTGCAAATGCAAAAGGGATTAAGTTAGTAGAACTTATTTCTGAAATTGAAAGTATTGTGTCTTCAGGCACCAAAGTTAATATCAGTTATTACATTAATGATATTATGGATGAAGAACACCTCGAAGAAATTCTTGCTTATTTTAAAGAAACCGAAACCGACTCCATTGAAGCTGCCCTTGAAGAACTTGGCGAAGATGAATTTTCTGAAGAAGAAATCAGATTAGTGAGAATTAAATTTCTGTCAGAATATGGAAACTAATTAGACCCTGTCTATAAAGTCAAAGATTTTTTCAAAAATGGAAATTTCAAATCCCAAATCCCAAATCTCAAATTTCAAAAAATGAACTATGAAGTATGAAAGAGACCTTGGTGAAAGATTGCAGCAGTTTGCGGTGGATGTTATTCTGTATCTTCGCACAAACGCATCCTTGCCTCTATCCTCAATTAATTATCTACCCTATTACTTCTTTTTATCCCCTCTTTGTAATTTGAGATTTGAAATTTGTGATTTGGGATTTTTTACTATTTTTATAATATTATGGACGTACACTAATTAGTGTCCGTCTATAAAGTCAAAGATTTTGCATCAGAATTAAAATTCCAAACTCCAAATTCCAAATCCCAAATAAATTCCAAATCCAAAATCTCAATGTTCTAAACAAGTTTGGCTAAATCATTGATTTTTTA
>JBDRNO010000250.1:0-8537 GCA_043811005.1 Bacteroidota bacterium
TTACAAACATGCCCCAAATTTAATATGGGACACCCATATTAGCAACACAAACGACCTATTACACTGAATATCAAACAATTAAGATTTGGAGGTTTTTAAACCGCACAAAACAGGAGTGTTTTTAAGCAGTTCGATTTATCAACTAGTTTGCCAGTACAGTACGGACATCCTCTACCTTGATTCCTACTATCAATTAAGGCTTCCCATTCATGTTCTTTGTTACATTTCCACCATACCTTACGATGTGCATTTGCAAACACATCTTTTGGCGAGAGGATACCATTTTTAGTATCATTCCACTCTTTAGCCAGTTTCGGATTAACACCCTCCAAACAAGTTTCCGCATTAAGTTTTTTCCCTGAACAGTGTGGACATTTATGTCCACCATTTCTATCCGTAATTCTTGCTTCCCATTCGTGTCCATTTTTGCATTTCCACCAAACTTTTTTGTTTGATTGCGGTAGGACATCTTTTGGTGTTAGTTCATTGTTCTTTATAGGGTGCCAATCTTTCGATAGTTTAGGATTCACTGTTTCAAGGCATGTTGGCTCATGTGCTAGTTTATGACCACAATAAGGGCATCCACTGCCTCTATTTCTATCTCCAATTCTTGATTCCCATTCGTGTTTCTGTGGGCATGCCCACCAGGCTTTAATATCAGATCCAGGCAATACTTCATTCGGCTTTAATTTACCATTTTTAGAGGAGTGCCATTCACTCGCTAATTCAGGATTTTTAGTTAGAAGGCAATTTGATTTATCTACCTTCTTATTACTACAATAAGGACATCCTCTGCCCGCATTTCTATTTGAAATACTTGCTTTCCACTCATGTCTTTTAACACAGAGCCACCAGACTTTTTCAGCGGAACTTTGTGAAAACATATCAGGTGCAAGCTCCCCGTTTTTGTTTGGATGCCATTCCTTAGCAAGAGTTTTGTTATTGTCTGCTAAGCTTGTCCCCGGCAATGGAAGTGGAAGAATCGATACTAGATTCATATATTCCTCTTCATTTATTGTTTTCTTCTCTTTGACATATTTTTCCAGCTTTATTTTGTCCTCTTCTGGTAGATTAGCAGATTCTATTATTTGAGCCACCAGATCGAAAACTATCTCAGAGTCATCTTTATTCTCTGAATAAGTAACATCGGTTTTGGCGATTTGTTTGAGTCTTTTATCTCGCACGTTGAACATCAAAACTCCAAGTTCACTGAGCTTACGATGTTTGATTTGATCTTTTTCATGTTTGTCCTTATGCCAACAGGAGCCATCATATTCAATACCAATATTTAAAGTAGGCAGATAAATATCAACTTCAATTCCTTGAATTTTATTTCTGAGTTGTACATCAGGAAATAGGCTTTTAAACTCTGCGAAAATTCTTAATTCTGGCTTAGATGTTTGTGGACTGCAAATAGGGCAGTCTCCTCCGTTATTGCGGTGAGCAATCCTTGCTTGCCATTCATGACTTTTAGAGCAAATCCACCAAGCACTTTTGTTCGAGCCGGGGTGTACTTGGCCTGGTGTGATGCTTCCGTTCTTTGTAGGGTGCCATTGTGTTGCTAATTTAAGATTTACCTTATGTAGATTTATTTCATCTGTAACTACTGTTCCGAGGCAGACAATGCAACCCCTCCCTCTGTTACGATTACCAACTGATGCTTTCCATTCATGTCCTTTTTTGCATTTCCACCAAACTTTTTTGTTTGATTGCGGTAGGACATCAGATGGTTGTAGTTTACCATTATTGCTTGGGTGCCACTCCTTTGTTAGCTTTGGGTTTACCGCTGAAAGACAAGTTGTTTTATCCGCTTTTTGACCACTACAATAAGGGCACCCATTCCCTCTATCTCTACTTCCAATTACAGCTTCCCATTCGTGCTGTTTTTTACATACCCACCAAACCTTTTTATCAGATTGAGGAAAGACATCTGTTGGCCTCAGATCGCCATTTCTTGTTGGATGCCATTCTTTAGATAAGTCTGGATTTTTATCAGCTAACTTACTTCTATTTCGTTTTGATTGATTCAATTCTACATAATGTATAATTCGAGCATGTTACACAACGTATGTGTATGCGCCATATGGCATTTATATGACTTATATGTTTATCACCCCAAAGATAGTGAATCCAATGGATTTTTAATTTTATTTATCACATTTATTGCTACATGTGTATAAATTTCAGTGGTTTTACTGGATTTATAAAAAGCAGAGAGGGGAACAAAATTTCGAATCCCTGCTCTGCGGTTAAAACAAAAAATGTATAGTAGTATGGTAAATTCTAGAATCCCAATAGCTACCGGGACGTGGCTTTATTAATCAATTTACCTGCCTTTGCCGAAAGGAGCTTTTCGGCTCCTGCAGGCAGGCAAAGTTATGTTTGAGCAAAATCATTTATAAATTCATCTAATTTATTTATTGAATAAATTTTAAAATCCCCTTCAATAAATTTTCCTATTTTATACAGGGTTTTGCCCGCTCCACATTCAATAAAAATATTTACGTTCAAATCTATCATCTTCAGCATTGTATTTAACCAATTGATCCCGGTATTTAAATTTCCCGCCAGTTCTTTCTTAATGTCATCTGCTGTTTTTAGAATATTCTGATCTATTAATGAAACAATACCACTGCAAGGAGCATTAATATTTATCCTTTTTACATAATTGCCAAATTCATCGGCTGCATTACCGGTAAACTTTGAATGATATGGACATGTGACCGGAAGCAGCCGGACATATAGCGCACCTTCTTCTTTTGCTATATTAAGTATTTTATCTACTTCATAATAATCACCGGAAATTACAAAATTATGAGAGCTGTTGGTACTGATATTTTCTACATTATTACTGTTTTGAGAAATGATCTTGCTCATATCATGGTAATCCAATCCTACAACCGTACCCATACCAAATTTTTTATTACAGGTTGAGTTTTTAATAATGTTAAAAGCATTTTTTATAAGCAATAATCCATCTTCAAAAGTAATGGAATTGCAGTGGTATAGGGCTGCATATAAACCCATACTGTAACCGGCGGTATAACCGGTAATGATATTCCTTTTTTTCAGGATATTTGAGATGCAGCAGCTAAAAACATAAGTAATAAACTGAATTTTCAGCTCGTCAGTTAGAAAATTATTTGTCTTAATATCAAAGTTTATTAAGCTGCTGTCAACCAGATCAGCGGCATTTTTCAGAAGTATGTCAAAATCATCCGAGTGTTTGGAAACTATGTCCTTTTCTGTTCCAATGAATTCATTGACAAATGCAGGAAATATAAAACCAATTTCAGCAGAATTCATAATTAGAACTTATTTTGTACGTCACGGAATTTCTCAACCAAAGGTTGATCATCCGCCAGCTGGCGGATGAAATGTTTTGCAACTAATTACACTAATTTACACTAAATCGTATTCGGTTTTTAAAAAGATAAAGGGCTTCAGCCTGAGTTCAGCCGAACGGCTAAAGCCCGATTTTGAATATTGATTCCTAATCCCCGTCCGCCAGCGGACGGGATTAGTCATAATTATAACTCACTTAAAATTAGTGCCCTGAGAGCGCTAAACGTATACAAAATCAGTGAAATCTGTGAAATCTGTGGTTCTATTTACACCCGAACAGTAACTATATTTTAAATAGAAATGAAATCAAAAAAAACTTGCTACTCAACAATCACCACCGTATCCCGCGCCACAGTGAATGCCCCGAAATAACCAAGCGCATCACCGCTCATGTTTGTGACAGGGTTTTGAGGAGTACCGGAAAACCCACCGCCACTGCTACCTTCAAGTGTTAGGTTCATAGTATTATAGTAGTCATATCCGTCCTGGTCCATTGATACCAGTTCAACAACTATTGTGTCATCCGGTTCCATAATATACTGGAAAAATTCAAACTCAAAACTTTCCCCTTCTAAAAAATCATCCTCAAAAACGAGGTAATTCATACCCATGCCACCCATTTCTTCTTCTGGTATCTCCCCGTTATTGTATAACCTTAACAAATAATAATTCAGATGCTCAGCTACATCGGTGAAATAGATGGATACATAATAACCCTCCTGTACATAATGGAAGGCTTCCTGAAACCTGAAGCTCAGCGAATCAATCATCACCGGCTGGGACATAAGCGAAGAGGCAGTATAGGTATCATCTTCCGAATCAATAGTAAGGGTGTATGTTCGTCCTGAAACGCCTTGAATGGCAGTAGTTTCATAAACGCCAGGTGACTGCTCGGCAAGCACATCCGAATTGCCTGCATCGTCAGAGATGGTAACAGTGGCTCCGCTCACCTTGTCAAACTCGTTCACATCAAAGTAATTGGCAGTCCTGGTGAGCTTCACCGTGTAAGGTCCCGGTTGGTCGGTTATGTAACCCTCCACTACAATGCGTGGATTGGTTGAGTTCAGGTCAATGTCAATCACCTTTTCGCAGGCGGTAATTCCTGCAACTGCTGCTGTAATAAATATAAGGGAACCTCTAAAAACTGGTGTCATGATAAATTAATTTTGAAATATGTTATGGCTTTATGGTTTTATGGATTTATGGATTTATAGATTTATGGGTTTATAGATTTATGGGTTTATGGGTTTATGGGTTTATGGGTTTATGGGTTTATGGCTTTATGGCTTTATGGCTTTATGGGTTTATGGCTTTATGGCTTTATGGCTAGATGGTTAATTTTTTATTGGTTAGGTTTATTTGCTGGTTAATTTCTTTTGGTAGTTTTTGGAGTTCTCTAAGAATATGATGATATTGTTCATCATTAAGCAGTTTTCTCACTTTTGACTTCTCGTTCCAGTCAAAAGATTCTTTGAGAGAACCCTGACTGTAACGATAAAACTTGATTTTATCTTTCTTATGATAACGTCCAAAACCCTCTGCAATATTTGCAGAAATAGAATCTACAGCTTCCACAAATTGCCCTCCAACGTGCTTTTTAGCAAACCAGTCCCATTTAACAACAATCTCCCACACATAATTGCTCAGATGAAAAGCAGTTTTGTAAGCAGATACATCATTTAGCTGTAAATATTTATTTTTCATAATTATAACATTTTAAACCATAAAGCCATAAAGCCATTTAACCATTATCATTGTTTTGTGGGATTTAGTGTTTTGGTGTTTTAGTGGCATTTTTATTTTTTTATTTTTTTATAATAGACTTAAAATTTAAAGTTCCAGGTGGCGGATGGGATTATTCTAAATAATGAAAGTTGCACCGCCTCCATTTTAGAGGGATCATCCTCGTTCTCCCTGAAACTGATGGAATATGGATTTTGCCTCGCATACACATTGTAGATGGAAAAGTTCCAGCTTGATTTCAGCTTATTCTCTTTCTTCCCTTCTATGGTGATTGAAACATCCATCCTGTGGTAAGGCGGCATCCTGTATGCGTTGCGTTCGGTGTAAAAGTTTACGATATACCCGTCAAACTCGTACTTTCCCACCGGGAATGTAACAGCATTGCCGGTAGCATAAACCCACGTTCCTGCAAGCTTAATGCGCTCGCTGATGTCATAGCTCAGTACCAGTGAAACAACGTGTGTCCGGTCATAACGTGCAGGATAGGGTTCCCCGTTATTAATTTTTTCGACTTGCCGCTGGGTGCGGGATAATGTATAGCCCAGCCATCCCGTCATCCGCCCCATACGCTTGTTCACAAAGAGCTCCACCCCGTAAGACCAGCCGTTACCGAAAAGCAATTCTGCTTCGAGCGTGGGGTTGAAAATGATGTTAGCCCCGTTCTTATAGTCAATCTGGTTCTGTAAGTACTTGTAATACACCTCCACGGAGGTTTCGATAGCGTTGTCCCTGAAGTTCCTGAAATAGCCCATAGCCACCTGGTCGCCAACCTGCGGTTTCACTACGCTACCGCTGGGAATCCACAGGTCGGTGGGATTCCCTGCCGATGAGTTGGACAGCAGGTGAATATACTGCCGGGTGCGGTTGTAGGAAAGTTTGACCGAACTTTTACTGTTCAGCAGGTAAGTCAACGCCAACCTTGGCTCGATGCCCCCGTAAGTCTTGAAGATCTCTGCAGTGCCGTAAGTGGTGGTGTCAATAACGTTCTCCCGCTCTTCATCATAGGTATAATCGTCTACAGGCCCTATCAGGTTGAACATCGAATACCGCAAACCGTAATTGGCGGAAAGCTTCTCGTTAATGGTTTGATCGTTGGAGACGTAAATACCGCTTTCCAGTGCATAACGCTCCTGTATCTTGAAATCCTCGAACCCCTCAATGTTCGACTCGAACGAAGGCGGGAAAAAACGATGAAACATTGCGTTGGCACCGAACGTCACCTTGTTCAGCACATTAGGAAACCACTGCAGGTCGGTCTTCAGTGTGTAGTCCTGAATGCCTGAAATGAGCTTGATCTCGTCCCCTTCAAAATCCATATTTAAAGAATAGTTGTAATTACTTAGCACTATCATCGTGTTCATAAACAGCTTGTTGCCGAACAGGTGGTTCCAGCGCAGTGTGCCGGTTGCGTTGCCCCAGTAAAAACCGAAAACGTCCGAGTATCCAAAAAGGTCCCTGCCGAAGTAGCCGCTCAAAAACAGGCGGTCTTTATCGCTAAAACGGTAATTGGCTTTCAGGTTAAGGTCGTAGAAATACAGTTTGGATTGGTTAATTATGGTATCTCTTGATAACTTTAGGAAAAGGTCGGCATAAGTTCTTCTGCCTGACACGATAAAAGAGCTTTTATCTTTGACTATAGGCCCTTCAACAGTAAGGCGGGAGGCGATCAGCCCAATCCCGCCTGTAGCGCTCAGCTTCTTTGAGTTACCTTCGTTCATCTTCACGTCCAGCACTGATGATAACCTGCCCCCATACTGAGCAGGAATGCCACCTTTAATAAGCGTCACGTCCTTGATGGCATCAGAGTTAAATACCGAGAAAAAGCCCATCAGGTGGGAGGCGTTGTACACATTGGCTTCATCAAGCAGAATGAGATTCTGGTCAGGCCCGCCTCCCCGCACATACAGTCCTGTGCTGCCTTCCCCACCCGATTGCACACCCGGCATTAACTGGATGGTTTTCATCAAGTCCACCTCACCGAACATTGCCGGCAGCGTTTTAATTTCCTTCACATCCATCCTAACCACACTCATCACGGTAGATGTTACGTTTTCATCTCTTTTTTCTGCGGTGATCTCTACTACTTTAAGCTGCTCAATGTTGGTTACTAACTCAATATCAAGCTTAATGTTTTTATCGAGGGTGATTTGCTTTATTACCGCGTCATAGCCCAAAAATGAATAGGTGAAATTGTAAACTCCCTTCAGGAGTGTAATGGAATAAAAGCCGTAAAAGTTAGTCGCTGTTCCGGTTTTCAGTTCTTCCACATAAATGTTTACCCCTGTCAGCTCCTCCCCGTTGGCGCCGTCCTTTACATAGCCGCTCACGGTGACCCTTTCCTGGGCAACTGCAACCGTTACATGCAAGTTTAACGCCACAATAATGAAAACAGCTATCGCACGGAAGCTATTTATGTGAATTCTGCTTACCATAACGGGAACACGCAAAAACCGTTTTAATGATTTTTTGCACATTGTTAAAAACTATAGGGTGTTCAATGATATTCCTTTTCCGTAAATTTAATTATTGTTTTTGTATTAATCAAGTGTGTCGGAAAAATAAAAATTCTTTGGCAGGCGTGGGCTTGTGAGTTTACCTGTGTGCGCCTTGCCAATGTGCTTTTATCAGCGTAGGAAATTTATTGTTTTATCAATTTCTTTACAATAATTCCATTGTCTGTTTTTATTTTCATTGTATAAACCCCGCCTGATAGTTTTGATATATCAATTGTCTTTGTATTTGATAAATTCAGGATTTTAATAATTTGTCCTTGTAAATTAATTATTTCAATTATTCCATTTTTTAATCCTGTGATTTCAATTTTATCATTCGCAGGATTAGGGAAAATTATTAAGCCGTTTTGTTCTATTTTTGTTTCTTTAACCGAAACTACATCTCCCTGAGTATTGGTTTTGATGAGATAAACATCAAAATCTCCAGTGGCAAAACTCCACCATTTGTCTCCTGCAATAATATAACCGCCGTCAGTTGTTTGCTGGACTGAATAACCCCTATCACAATATATTCCGCCAAAGGTTTTTGTCCATAATGTATTTCCCTGAGCACTGGTCTTTATGAGATAAACATCCCAATTCCCAGCGCCAAAACTCATTGTATAACCTGCAATAATATAACCGCCATCAGTTGTCTGCTGAACGGAATTGCCATAATCAAAACTTGTTCCGCCAAAGGTTTTTGTCCAGACAGTATCTCCATCAGCATTGGTTTTGATGAGATAAACATCAGTATATCCAGCGCCAAAACTATATGTATGACCTGCAATAATATAACCACCATCAGTTGTCTGCTGAACTGAATAGCCCTTATCCTCATTTGTTCCGCCAAAGGTTTTTGTCCAGATAGTATCTCCATCAGCATTGGTTTTGATGAGATACACATCAACATTCCCAGCGCCAAAACTCAATGTATGACCTGCAATAATATAACCG
>JBDRNO010000251.1:0-15724 GCA_043811005.1 Bacteroidota bacterium
CGCATCCTTGCCTCTATCCTCAACAAATTATCTACCCTATTACTTCTTTTTTATCCCCTCTTTGTAATTTGAGATTTGTAATTTGATCCTGAACTTGTTTCAGGATGGAACTTTTTACTATTTTTATGACATTATGGACTGACACTAATTAGTGTAATTCGTAGCAAAATATTGAAATTTCGAGAAAATAAAATATATTTGCATCATCGCAATTTTATATTTTTTAATTAAATCTCTAAAATCATGAAAAGGATCATAAAAACCTTATTATTCCCATTTTTCTTGCTCCTATCCCTAACTTTCACTTTTGCCCAGGAAGAGGATCAGGAAGAAGTCAAAGAAGAAGATAAAGAGCAAAGTTTCAGGCAATTGTTTACAGAAGCAGGTTACCATATTGAATTCGGAAATTACAACCTTGCGCTTGAAGCCTACCTTCAACTGGATTCAATGAACCCGGATAATTCAAATATTCAATACAGAATAGGGGTTTGCTACCTAAAATCTACAGAAAAAGCAAAAGCAATACCTTATCTCGAGAAAGCCATTCAAAACACATCCAGGGTTTATGATGATCTTATCTATACTGAAAAGACAGCTCCCTGGGATGCTTATTATCAATTGGCAAAAGCTTATCACCTAAACTATCAGATAGATACAGCTATTGCAACTTTCAAGAAATATAAGTCGCTGTTACATAAAAAGCATTATTTGCAAGAGGAAATTGACAGGCAAATGGAAATGGCTGTAATTGCAAAAGAGATAATTGCGGAGCCAATTGATGTTGAAATTACAAATTTAGGATCAGATATTAACACTCAATATGCTGACTTTTGCCCGGTAATAAATGCGGATGAAACGATGATGATCTTTACTTCCCGCAGGAAGGGAAGCACAGGAGGGGAACAGGAATTGGACGGAAGATATTTTGAAGATATTTACGTTTCCTACAACGAAAGTGGGGTATGGGCTACACCTAAAAAAATTGGCGCAAGCATTAATACCAGCTACCACGAAGCAGCTATCGGGCTCTCAGCCGATGGACAGCGGTTATTCGTATATAAAGACGATGAAGGTGATGGAAATATTTATCAAAGCTTTTTAATGGGAGATACATGGACTGTACCTGAAAAATTGGGCTCAGACATTAACACTGAAGATTGGGAAACACATGCTACCATAACTCCTGACGGCAGCACCCTATATTTCATAAGTGATAGAAAAAAAGGCGGGTATGGAGGAAGAGATATTTACAAGTGTACAAAGTTACCCAATGGTGAATGGTCTTTTGCCCAAAATCTCGGACCTGGGATCAACACAAAATACGATGAAGAAGCCCCTTTTATTCATCCCGATGGGATAACGCTTTTCTTCAGTTCAAAAGGTCATAGATCCATGGGCGGGTTCGACATATTTTTTACTGAACTCTCGGATGATGGTCAGTGGTCAGAGCCAATGAACATCGGCTACCCGATAAATACTCCCGATGACGATGTATTTTATATTCAAAGCACAGATGGTTTACGGGCTTATTATTCTTCGGTCAATGTTAAAAAAGGATTGGGTGAAAAAGATATTTACAGGGTTGAGCATATTGGTCAGAAGAAAAAAGCTCTTACGGTTTTAAAAGGCATTATGTCTGTTACCGATATTGAAGGGTCTCCTATAAGTGCTCAAATAATTGTTACCGACAATGACACCAAGGAAAAAGTTGTTTATCAACCCAACACTTTAACCGGTAAATTTTTAATCATTCTTAATACGGGGAAGGATTATTCAATAGATTATGCGGTAGATGATTCTATTGTTCAAACCAAAAACCTTAATATATCTGAAGGATCCTCTTATCAGGAAATAGATATGGAAGTATTATATAAGCCAACTGACCTTGAATGGGCTATTACAGAAGACACAAGTGTTTCAAAACAACCGATTGCCTATGATACAATAACTGCCGGGATCGATGTAATTGATTCAACCCTTGAAATTTCCAAAACTGTTGAAACTGTTGAAACTGTTGAAACTGTTGACACCGTTGAAACTGTTGAAGCAGAACCCGATAAAACGGATGAAATAATCGTTATAGAATCCTTTCAGGAATTTTTTAATTACAATGTAAAGAGCATTAATACCAATAGTTCAGAATTTAAAAGTATTATCAAAAGCATTGTTTCAGTTATAGAGTCAGGAGGGAGCATTAAACTCACTGTTGAAGCAAGTGCATCTAAAGTGCCAACAAGAACTTACGGAACAAATAAAAACCTTGCTGACAAAAGAGCTGAAGAAGCCAAAGTTACTGTAATTAAGGAATTGAAAGCAAAAGGAATAGATGAATCAAAAGTAGCATGTAAAATCTCTGCTTTGGTACAAGGTCCTGCTTACAAAAATGACCCCATAAAAAACAAAGCCGTATACGAAAAGTACCAGTATGTTAAGATAGGTGTTGATCAATAAACTAAGTAAATGTTCAAACGCAATGCCAATCCGTCAGCTGGCGGACTAATAATACGAATTTTAACACATTGAAAACTGATTTTCATTAATAATATTTTTAAAAACCCTCAGGGTTTTTAAAACTCTGAGGGTCTGGGTTCCAAAAAGAATATTTATGACAGAAAACGAAATCCGCGTGGGTTTAAAAAATCATACGGGTTTCGTGTAAATTAGTGTAAATCGTGGCAAAATATTGAAATTCCGATACGTTTAAATATGAAACTCACCATTAAAATCTTATTGATACCATTTTCCTTTTTTATATTACTGACTTACACTTTTGCACAGGAGGAAGATAAAGAGAAAAGATTCAAGCAACTGCTTACAGAGGCAGTATACTATATTGAACTTGAAAATTACAACCTTGCCCTCAATACTTACCTTCAACTGGATTCAATAGATCCTGGTAATGCCAATATTCAATACAGGATAGGGATTTGTCAGCTTAAATCAACTGTAAAAAAAGCCAGGGCAATCCCTTATCTAGAAAAAGCTATTCTAAATACATCCGGAACTTATGACGACCTTTCAGTTACTAAAAAAAATGCACCCTATGATGCATATTATCAGTTGGCAAAAGCTTATCACCTGAACTTTCAGTTCGATACTGCTATAGCTACCTATAAGAAGTATAAGTCATTGTTAGATACAAAGCATTATTTACAAGAGGAAATTGACAGGCAAATTGAAATGTCTTTCACTGCAAAAATTAAAGTTGCCGACCCTATTGATGTTGAAATCGTAAATTTAGGACCAGGCATTAACACCAAATATGCCGACTTCGGTCCGGTGATAAATGCGGATGAAACAATGATGATCTTTACTTCCCGCAGGGAGGGAAGCACAGGAGGGAAAAAGGAATTAGACGGAAGATATTTTGAAGATATTTACGTTTCCTACAACGACACCGGGGTATGGTCACCCCCGAAAAAAATCGGCTCGAATATTAATAGCATCAATAACGAAGCCGCCAGCGGACTCTCAGCCGATGGTCAAAGGTTATTTATATATAAAAATTATGGTGGCGGAGATATTTATCAAAGTTATTTTATCGATGATACATGGTCTTTACTTGAAAAATTAGGATCAAATATTAACACTCAGGCATGTGAAACACATGCTTCCATAACTCCTGACGGCAATCTCTTGTATTTTGTAAGTGACAGGAAAGACGATGGGTATGGAGGGAAAGATATTTACAAATGTAAAAAGTTACCTAATGGGGAATGGGCTAAAGCCCAGAATCTCGGACCTGTGATCAACACAAAATACGATGAAGATGCTCCTTATATTCATCCCGATGAAGGAACACTTTTCTTTAGCTCAAAAGGGCATAAGACCATGGGTGGTTTCGACATATTTTTTTCTCAACTCTCAGATGATGGCCAGTGGTCCGAGTCATGGAACATTGGATACCCCATCAATACCCCCGATGACGATATTTATTATGCTCAAAGCATTGACGGTATGCGATCCTATTATTCCTCGGTTAATACCGACAAAGGACTTGGTGAAAAAGATATTTACAGGGCTGATCATATTAGTAGGAAGAAAAGGGCTCTTACTGTATTAAAAGGTACCATGGCTGTTACCGATAGTAAAGGATTATCAATGAAAAGCCAAATTATTGTTACCGATAATACAACAGGGGAAAATTTTATTCATAAACCCAGCGATAATAACGGTAAATATCTTATTATACTTAAACCGGGTAAAGATTATTCATTTAAATTCGTTATGGGCGATTCTATAGTTCACTCTGAAAACATATATATCCCGGAAGAATCCTCTTATCAGGAAATAGAAAAGGAATTTGTATTACCACCCATTGGCTTTGACGAGTCTGTTAAAGATGAGGTTGAAGAACCCGTTGAATCCACTGAATCCATTGAATCCGTTGAACCTATTGAACCTACTGAAACCGTTGAAATTGTTGAACCAGTTGAAACTGTTGAATCCACTGAAACCGTTGAAACTGATAAAGAAATTCTTGAATCGGATTTTGGAGACATTTTATTTAACTTCGATAGATCAACCATAAAACAGGAATCATATCCTATACTTAGGAAATTAATCAAAATATTAAACGAATATCCAGACGTAAAGGTAGAGATATCAGGGCATACAGACCACATTGGTCCTGCAAGTTATAATCAAAAACTTTCTGAGAGAAGGGGCTTGGCTGTTGTGGATTATTTGATAAAACAAGGCATAAATAAAGAACGTCTTATTTCTAAAGGATATGGTGAGTCCCGCCCTACTGCTCCCAATGTAAATCCAGATGGTTCGGATAACCCAAAAGGAAGAGCTTTGAACAGAAGAACAGAACTGTCAATATTGGGTTCAGGTACATAGATTACTTATGAATTCGATACCAAGGAATTAGCTCGTTATGCTATTACTTCGGGAATTTTATTTAGCAAAATTTTGAAAAATTTGTTTGTAACCCCAATTATATATACTTCGTATTTTATGGGGTAAACCTTGTGCTATGTTATGATTTATCTTTATAATATCAAGAAAAAATTTACCTGTCTCTCTCTTGCCCAATATGTTAGCAATAAGGTCCGGATTGGTTGTTTGCTTTTATTAATGGCACTTAACCCGTACGGGAAAGTTGCATTCAGCCAGCAAATTGTCCTTGAAGAAGGTATGGATACAAAGGATTATTTTACTGAGGGTAATTACATCGCTGCCTTACAAGGATATTTAGACCTGTTAAAAGATAATCCTGAAGATATTGACAATAGCTATAAAGCCGGGATCTGTTACTTATTTACAAACATTGATAAAACAAAAGCCATTCATTTTTTAGAATTTGTTACCAGCCGGGCAAAATTCGATAATGAAGCATTATTTTATTTAGGTAAGGCATATCACATTGCAATGCGGTTTGATGACGCAGTGAAAACCTTTATTAAATATCAAGAAAAAGCAAATGATGATGACATAGAAAAAGCCGGCAGGCAGATCGAAATGTGTTACAACGCTAAAGAGCTAATAAAATATCCCCTTGACGTAACTTTTGAAAATCTGGGTAAAAATGTGAACTCACCATATCCAGACTTCTCCCCTTTTGCTCCTGAAGACGAATCATTTTTAGTTTATTCTTCAAGAAGGAAAGAAAACAAAGGAGGATATGTTGACTATGACGGGTATTACTTTTCTGATATTTATATGATAACAGTAAAGAATGGGAAATTTTCAAAAACAATAAATCTCAGTATAATTAACACAGAATCTGATGAAGAGGTTGCAGGCATTTCACCGGATGGAAATAATCTCCTGGTTTTTGTGGATGATCTGTATACTTATGGGAATATTTATCTGTCAATTAAAAAAGGCAAGGCATTCCAGAAATTGATATCTTTTGGCGAAAATGTAAATACCGGAAAAAGTATGGAAACCGCTGCTTTCTTATCATCCGATGGAAAACATCTGTATTTCGCAAGCGATATTAATGGGGGTTATGGGGGAACTGATATCTACCTGTCAAAAATACTGCCTGACGGGACATGGGGGTTACCAATTAACCTGGGACCAACAATAAACACCAAATACAACGAAGATTTTCCTGGTATTTCTTCCGATGAAAAAATCCTGTTTTTCAGCTCTGAGGGTCATATGAGTATTGGAGGTTTTGATATTTTTAAATCCGTGAGGGATGATGATACAAGCCAATGGCAACCCCCCGTCAATATCGGCTATCCAATAAATACTCCCGAAGACAATATGAGCATTTCATTTTCTGCAAGTTGGGATAGTGAAACAGAATCTCTACAAAACAGGTATGCATATATTTCCGCTGTCAGACAAGATGGATTCGGTGACCTTGACATTTACAGGATTACTTTTAATAAAGTTGGATCAAGACTTACAGTTATCAGGGGTTTAATAACTGCCAAAATACCAGTAGATATTAGTGAATACAAAACATTTTATTCTTACGAAAAGAACAATTTAGTAAAATTATTCCCCGCAGAGTGCCATCCATGGTACGATAAAACATGGAAATTTATAGAATCACGGGAAATGAAAGTAAAACCGGGTTATGACTACAAGACAAAACTTTATTTTGAAAAAGATGGAGAACAGAAATTTTTTTCATCAAAAAAATACCCAACGCACGATCCTGCCTATAAATTTATGGATATTGAAAACACACTGGTAAAAAAGAAAAATTATGTACAACCGGAAATCACATATACTGATAAAATAATTTCTGATGCAATAATAACAGTTACTGACAAAGAAAATGGTGATGAATTTACATATATTCCTGCTGAGACAGGTAATTATGTAATTATATTGCCCCCCGGAAATTATCACATCTTGGTAGATGCCTATGGATTTAAACCAATTTCAGAAGACCTCAGAATATTTGGTAAAAGCTCTTTCGAAGCCCAGATCGTTAAAAATTTTGTTTTAAGCCAATAACCCATCCTTATTATCCAAATTCTTTTTACTTTTGGTATCAATCTTGATACATTGAAATTCCGACACGTATAAAT
Organism: Bacteroidota bacterium; assembly: GCA_043811005.1. Taxonomy (GTDB): domain Bacteria; phylum Bacteroidota; class Bacteroidia; order NORP154; family NORP154; genus JBDRNO01. The sequence goes on from JBDRNO010000251.1 coordinate 7,002, forward strand.
TAAGTGCAGATTTTTAATATATTTGTTTGAACACACTGTCTTGCAGCCAATAAGTGAACGGTTGAAAATAATTACACTTATTTCTGCAATTTAGTGCTTGTTCCTATTTGAATCAAATTAGTAAATGACGAACACAAAAAAACATATATTCTCATTTTTACTGTTTTTGCTCTTAATTGCATCCGATTCTGCAAAAGCACAATATCTTGACCCCAGAGAGGCGAAAATGTATTTTAACAGAAGTAACTACCTTGCCGCTCTTAGGACTTATAATATTTTACTGCAAAAAGAACGAAATAATAAGGAATACAATTACAATATAGGTATTTGTTATTTGAGGACTAATATTGATAAAGCAAAAGCGATACATTACCTGGAAAGGGTTATTACATTTTCAAAATTCGATGAAGAAGCGTTGTATAATCTTGCAATGGCATACCAGTATGGCTATAGATTTGATGAAGCAATAAAAGAGTATAATAAGTATAAAGCCAGTGCAAAAGGAAAAAACCTGGATAAAGTAGACAGGCAAATAGAAACATGTTATTCTGCCAAGGAACTGATAAAATATCCGATTGAAGTCACATTTGAAAATCTCGGACCAGATATTAATTCGGAATTCCCTGATTATTACCCTTTTGTTGCCAAAGATGAATCATTTATTGTTTTTACAACCAGAAGAGGTGGGATCATAGAATTTGACGGTTATTACTCTTCAGATATTTGGGAGTCACCCAGTGTAAATGGCAAGTTTCTCAAAGCCAGAAGCGCTGGTTATTTAGTGAATTCAGATTTTGATGAGCAAGCTGTAGGGCTATCCGATGATGCCAAAACTGTATTTGTTTACCTGGATCAAATAAAAGAATTCGGTGATATATATACCTCTGTTAAAACAAGAACAGCTTTTGAGAAAATAGAAAAAATGAGTGAAACAGTAAATTCAAATAGTTTTGAGACCTCTGCTTCTATTTCTGCTGATGGGAACACTTTGTTTTTCACCAGTGCCAGAGACGGCAGCTATGGTGGGCTAGACCTTTATATGACCAGGAGATTACCAACTGGTGAATGGGCTTTGCCGCAAAACCTCGGGTCTGATATCAATACCAAATACGATGAGGATTTTCCTACACTATCAGGAGATGGACAAACCTTGTATTTCTGCTCTGAAGGTCATGCAAGCATGGGTGGATATGATATTTTTACAAGCACCTGGAACCCGGAATCAAATAGCTGGTCTGTTCCTAAAAATATTGGCTATCCTTTAAATACGCCTGAAGATAACCGGACAATATCTTTTTCAGAAGATGGAAGCCATGCTTATATCTCCGCATGCAGAAAAGACGGGATTGGTGATCTGGATATTTACAAGATAATTTTTCCAAAGGATATTCTTGTTAGATTACAGATTCCATCAGGTGATGACAGGAATCCATTCATTATTGACGCTTTTGTTTCTGTCATAAATATTGAAAACGATGAACCCGTTGGTGATTATACTGCTAATCCCAACAACGGATTTTATACAATCGCGTTAAAACAACCCGGGAAATACGAACTGATGATAGAAGCGGAAGGGAATAAGCTATATGTTGAAAAGATGATCTTTTATGAAAAGGAAAACTTGCCACCTGTAATTACAAAAATCATTAAACTTGTACCGGAATAATATTGTGTATTTTTGAATTCCATCTTGTTTAATTATCATAAAAAAATTGCTGGTAAGAATTGATATGAGGATTATAATACAGCATTTATATATTTATTTACTGATTTTGTTGTCTGCTTTTGCAAATATTACCAGGGCACAACAATTTCATACCCCTAAACAAGCAAAAGAATATTTCAATCAGGGGAACTATATTACGGCATTAGAAATATACCGGATATTACTGGAAAAAGACACCACTAATAGTGAATACAATCACAAAATCGGTATTTGTTATTTAAGAACCAATATTGATAATGCTAAAGCTATTCCTTATCTGGAAAGAGCTATTAAACAACCAAAATATGATAAAGTAGCATTGTATGATTTGGCAATGGCATATCAGTATAACTATAGATTTTATGATGCAAGACAAATGTATAAAGAGTTTAAAGCTATTACAAAAGGAAAAAACTCATATAACGTTGACAGGCAAATCGAAACATGTTTTGTGGCAATGGAAATGGTTAGGCATCCTCTAAATGTCAGATTTGAAAATCTGGGACCGGAAATTAATTCAGAATACCCTGATTACTATCCTTTTGTTGCAAAAGATGAGTCTTTTATTGTTTTTACATCCAGAAGAAGCGGGATTATGGAATTTGACGGATTTTACTCATCTGATATTTGGATATCAAACAGTGTAAATGGCAAATTTACCAAAGCCACCAATGCCGGCACTTTAGTTAATTCAGACTTTGACGAGCAAGCTGTGGGCTTATCAGATGATGGTAAAATCGTATTTGTCTATACCGACCACATTGATGAATATGGTGATATTTATACTTCAAATAGAAATAGAAAGGTATTTGAGAAAACAGTTAAAATGGGTGAACAAATAAATTCAGACTACTTTGAAGCCTCTGCATCATTATCTGCAGATACAAATACTTTATTTTTTTCAAGCTTCAGATCTGGTGGTTATGGGGGTTTAGACCTGTATATGACCAGAAAATTACCAAACGGGGAATGGGCATTGCCCCAAAACCTTGGCCAGAAGATCAACACACAATATAATGAAGATTTTCCTACACTATCAGCAGACGGAAATAATTTATATTTCTGTTCTGATGGACATGTAGGCATGGGTGGTTATGATCTTTTTACAAGCACATGGGATACTGAAATCAATACATGGACCTACCCCAAAAATATGCGTTATCCGATTAATACTCCCGAAGATGATATGACAATATCATTTACAGAAGATAATAAGCATGCTTATGTTTCGGCTTTTAGAAAAGATGGAGTTGGTGACCTTGATATATATAAAGTGACTTTTTATGATACAAAAACCAAATTTGCAATTCTCCGGTTACAAATTCCAACAGGAGATACTATCAATCCTTATATCATTGATACAACTGTTACAGTTACAAAGATTAATAAAGATAAACCTGTTGGCATTTATCGTCCAAACCACAATAGTGGGTTTTATACAATTATATTGCAACCAGGTAATTACAATATGATGATTAATGTAGACGGACATAAACCATATGACGAACAATTCAATGTTACTGTGATATCAGCTTATCCTCCTGTAATTTTTAAAACTATTAAACTTGTACCGGATTAGTGAATTGGGGAATTGGGAAATTGGGTTATTGATGGGTTGGAAAACAAGGCAAAAGTAAAAGTTGAATTATTAAATAAAAAAGGTATATTTATTGAAAAATTCAGACTTTATTAACAAGACTATTATCTGATCAACCAACTAAACCAATTTCCAAACATGAGACTAAACTTAATTCGTCCTTTAGCTTTTTTCGACCTGGAAACAACAGGGACAAACGTTGCAACTGACAGGATAGTCCAAATAGCCGCAATAAAGATACTGCCGGATGGATCAGATGAAAAGTTTGATACACTCGTTAACCCAAACATACCCATACCTGAAGAAACTTCTTTGATCCACGGAATTTATGATGAAGATGTAAAAGATAAACCGGCTTTCAAGGAGATTACCGGGGAATTAATTCAGTTCCTCGAAAATTGCGACCTGGCTGGTTATAATTCCAATAAATTTGATCTTCCTTTATTGGCTGAAGAGTTCCTGAGGAATAATATTGAATTTAAGGTAAAAGACAGGAAATTGGTTGATGTTCAAAACATTTTCCATAAAATGGAAAAAAGAACATTAAAGGCAGCTTACAAATTCTACACTGGAAAGATCCAGGAAAATGCACACAATGCAATGTCTGACGTTGAAGCGACTTATGAGATACTGCTCGCACAGATAGAAAAATACGATGGAAAGGAATATCACAGCGAGGAATCGGATTGCTTAACCCCCATTCAAAACAATATTGAAATGCTTCATGAATTTTCTTCCACTAAGAAAAATGTGGATTTTGCAGGACGGATAGTGTTCAATAAAGACAATATGGAAGTATTCAATTTCGGTAAACACAAAGGAAAACCGGTGGAAGAGGTTTTTAAGACGGAACCTTCTTATTATAGTTGGATGATGAAGGGCGATTTTCCTTTATATACAAAAAAGGTGATTACAGAGATCAAATCAAGGTTAAATTAATTTTAATTATTCTAATATTGAAATTCCAATACAACTTTAATAAATGAAGATCATCTGCATCGGTCGCAACTATGCCAAACACGCCAAAGAGCTCAATAATCCCATCTCTGCCGAACCTGTATTTTTTTTAAAACCCGATTCCGCAATCATAAGGAATAACAAACCCTTCTTTTTGCCGGATTTTTCTAAAGAGATACACCACGAAGTAGAATTGGTAATAAAGATCAACCGTTTAGGCAGGAATATTCCCGAAAGATTTGCACACAAGTATTACAATGAGATCGGTATTGGCATTGATTTCACCGCCCGCGACCTGCAAAGAGAATGTAAGGAAAAGGGGCTGCCCTGGGAAAAAGCAAAGGCATTTGACGGTTCAGCACCAATTGGAAGATTCCTTCCGAAAAATTCATTTGCAGATATAACCTCAATTAATTTTCACCTGAATAAAAACGGGGAAACAGTACAAAGAGGAAACACAAAGAACATGCTTTTTTCTTTTGATCAGATCATTACCTACATATCAAAATTTTTCACACTCAAAACAGGTGACCTCATATTCACTGGTACACCATCGGGTGTTGGCACAGTTGAGATTGGAGACCATCTTGAATGTTATATTGAAGAGGAAAAGCTGCTGGAATTTAATGTGAAATAACGTTAATTAGATATAAACAAAGAACATAACGTTGTAAGTTGATTGAAAAAGATATATAGCTGGTGACTGCTGACTGGTGACTGGTGACTGGTGTCTGGTGACTATAATTATAAATCAAAAAGAAATATATCTAAAAACCAAGAAAGAGACTATTACTAAATAATAATTAATTAACACCAGACACAAAGACACCAGACACAAAGACATACAACATTGAAATGGAGCGAAGCGTATAGTATTACAACTTTGATAACATCCTTGTATAAGTTTTGCTCTCAGTTGTAAGTATGAATATATATATACCATGCGCCAAATTCCCCATTTCATCAATAATAATTATGTTGCTGCTGTTTTCAGCAAGACTCTCTTCTTTGTAATAAACCAAACGACCTGTGATGTGAAATAATTCAATGGTTATTGTTTGGTCAACAGATGAATTAAAAACAGCAGTGATATGTCCGTTCAAGGTACTGTAAGCCACACCTATAAGTTGATCATTCTCAACTATAAGAGGGCATCCGTTTGAATCTACATCGAGATATATTGGTGTACCAGGACATTTGTCATAGATATCCACAACACCATCCCCGTCCTCGTCATTATCCGGGTCCAGGGGACAGCCGCTTGCATCTACACTAAATAAAATGGATGTACCGGGGCATTTGTCATAAATATCCAAAACTTCATCCCCATCCTCATCATTATCCAGGTCAATACCTGAAATGATAAGGTTTGCAGCAGTAAAGAATGGTATTCCGTAACCCAGCAGATAATCGGGATTTTGATATTGGGAAGCGCTTTGCTGAATAGCATCAAACACCTGCATATTGGTAGCACCGGGGTTTGCCTGCCACAGGCAAGCTGCCATTCCTGAGATAATAGGAGATGCTACAGATGTTCCACTTAACATAGTAATTCCTCCATAAATACCGGCGCAAACAGTATTGCTTCCCTGTGCTGCCACATTTGGCTTTATCCTTCCGTCAAAAGAAGGGCCGGCAGAGCTGAAACCGGCATAATTACCGTCAGCATCAACAGCGCCAACAGCGAGTACGCTATCCCCATCGGCAGCCGCAACAATGTAATGCCAGCTTGAGCTACCTTCATTTCCGGCAGCATTAACCACGAGAATGCCCTTGCTCGCAGCAATGTCTGCACCTATGGTTATGCGGGTGGTATTACCATCCATATCAGCGTAAGTATGATCCTGGGTGGAATCGTTAAACGTAGTATAGCCCAGGGAGGTATTGAAGACATCGGCTCCGGCGCTATCTGCAAACTCTGCCCCTGCAACCCAATTGTCTTCTTCAATGACGTATTCGGAGTCACCATCTTCCGTACGCAATAACCAGTATCTCGCTTTTGGGGCAGTACCGACAATTTGCCCGGGAAGGTTGGCTGCCATGGTAGACAGCACCCATGTCCCGTGGGAATGATATCCAAAAACATTGACTTCACGATTCACAAAATCCCAGGTACCTATAATTTGATCATTAGCCCGCAAACTATCAAATGCAGGTATAATATCTGCATTCCTGAAACCGGCATCCAAAACAGCTATTATGATCCCTTCACCCCGGTAGCCATGTGCATGGAGAATATCACCCCCGATCATAGCTATCTGGTTTAAAGACTGACCGTAATCCGTATCTTCGGAAAGTGAAGAAAAAACAGGGGCGATCGTGGAATTTTCAATCTCCCACTTATCCACTCCAACATCAGAAAGAAGAGGACCCTTCCATTTACCTACCGTATCCATTTGAGTGACAAAAGAAAAGGATTGTATCTTATCCAAAACCAATGTGTCATTTGTGCCTGTAGTATCAATCGTAACAGCATTGAACCATTTTGACCTGTTCAGGATAGAAACACCTGTGCTCCTCACACTATCAATATAAGCAGGATTAACAGGCAGATCGTTTAACTCAATGGGAATATTCTGAACGGTTCTCCTGTCTATTGCCCTTTGTGAAAGAAAAGCGGCAGGATCTGAAATTGAAAATGGGCTGTTGTTCTTATCAGTGAACTGTATCCAATATTTTGAAGGGTAGGTTTGGGCTGAAGATTGGAAATTAAAAATTACAAATTGAAAATTGAAAATTAATAATAATGAAATAAATTTTTTCATGGGGGGATGAATCGTAAAATCAGGTGCTGATTAAATAATTGAGTATAAAAATATAAAATTGCTTTATTATTCTATGTAATAATTTCGGATTGTTGGAGCGGAACGGAAATCCAGACTTCATGTCGGGGCGGATTTTTGTCAGCCAGTGGCTGATCCGCCTTTGGAAAGTGGATGAATTGTTATTTGTTTTGTTTCTTTTTAGGTAGTTTTTTAGCTGCCTCACTAAAAAAGGCACTTGGATTCATTATAGGTAAACATTCTTTTTGAAGTATGGTATTATACGATTTTTCAATTAATATGCCTCTAGTTGTAGAAAGACTAATTGCAAGCAAAATAGAAACAAGGCCAATATCAGCATAATATCCACCTTGTGTTTTAGTTAGCTGTTTTTTAAAATTTATTATGAGAAACTTAAATTGAGTAGTTATTTCGCAAAATAATTCCCCTGTTTCAATTATTGAACAATGTATTCTAATTCCAAGAATATATTTTCCATCATTTTGAATTATAGCATTAATAAGTGGTTCAACCGAAAATTTTACAGTTGCTTCCTTTTTGGCATCATACTTCTTTCTTGGATGGCTGAGCTTAAAATCAGTTGTTTTAACTTTCAGTAATCTAAATTGTATACTTTTTATTTTTTCTTTGGGCATTATATTTATTTATTATGCTTATAAAAATTTATCAATAAGGGAAGATTCAGGTTTTAAATCCCCTGTATTTGACTATAGATTCCACTAAACGCGACATCTTTATGCTTAATAGGTTTATTGCTATTTATATCAATAATTTTTGCTTCTAATCGATTAGGTATTCTTATTATATCATCGCTGATAACCTTGACTATTTCTACATTCATTATTTCTTCCAGTTTGCTAATTGTAGAAATTGTAAAATTATGATTACCTGATAACCATTTGGAAATTTCAGAAGGGTTTTTGCCTAATTTTTCAGCAAATTCTTGTTTCTGCCATCCTTTTTTTAATAAGAATTCATCTATCAGATAAGCTATATCCATAGAATGAATCGAAAAAAACCTAATATGCTCTGGAGTGTTCTTTATCGTTTTTTTAAAAAAGTTCATTTATATTTCAATTTCAAGTGTTAGATCATCAATGTTATCATAAGCTATTTCGATGTCTGTGATTTCTAATACATCTTCATTTATTTTATCTATAATTGCGCTGGAAACTTTTTCTAATATTAATGCCGCCTTTTCACATGTTGGCACTTCTTGATATTTTTTAATTATTTTGCCTTTAATTTGTAAGGGTTTGAAACATCCCCCACCAATAATTCCAACACCTTCATTAAATCTCCAAAAATACAATCTTAATCTTGATTTGTTTTTTCTGCCGTATTCATTTTCTTGTGGCGGTAAACAACGGAGATTGTTTCTGTTCGCATTATCTCCCTCAAACCTATATATATTTTCACGAATGCCATATCTATTAAGCATTAAATCAATATTAGTAGCTATAGATTTTAAATCATCTTCTTGCCTGTTATATTGATCGAAAAATTTTTCAGTTTCTGTTTTAGAACTACCGACAAATCGAATAGTATATAAAACCGCTTTGCTTCCTCCAAAAATTTCTTTTTCTAATATTATCTTTCGTTTCACTTATAAGTTAAGTTGCAAAATTATATAAAATATTTAAATCATAATATAAAATATAATTTTTATTTAATAAATAAA
>JBDRNO010000252.1:0-3989 GCA_043811005.1 Bacteroidota bacterium
ATGTCAGGGAGCGTTTAGCAGAGACAATACTAATATTAGAAGATTATTATGGTGTAGAGAAAGATGGAGTGACTTTAAATGTTTCTATGACCCGTGAAGAAATTGCCAGCATGGTGGGTACTGCAACAGAAACCGTGATCAGGATGTTTTCTGATTTACAAAAAGAAAAGTTGATTGGTCTGAATGTCCGCAAGATTAAAATTCTTGATCATCCTGCCCTTGTGAAAGCTGCCAACATTTTTGATTAAGTTATCGAGTTATACAGAATGATTTGTATCAATAAACTTTCTGAAACATATTAGTAATCGGGATACAAAAGGTGCTTTGAGAAAATTTCGAGGTAGGTGCACCTTGGAGGAGTTAGTGTTACAGTATGGCTAAAGATACTCAAGGATATATGCGCAGAAAAGAAGATATTGGTTCTGGAATAATATGGGGGACGTCTATAATAGACTACTTATATAAATTTAATATATAGAAAAACGGGTTACTATATTTGTGGTAACCTGTTTTTTTATAAATTTGTTTAAACAATGAGAAAAATAAAAATATCCGGAATAATTACAATAGGGTTGATTATATCAACTGTTACAAATATAACAGCCCAACGGAACTGTACGACCTTTGAACAGAACCGTCAAATGAAATTGCAAGACCATCAATTTGAGTTAAGGATGAAGAAGATAGAAGAGCAGGTCAGGCAATTTATCGATGCACATAAACAAAAGCACAGCCGTTTATCCGTTATCACTATTCCAACTGTTGTGCATATCGTTTATAATACTCCTGCACAAAATTTACCCGATTCTCAGATTGTTTCACAGATAGACGTTTTAAACGAGGATTTCAGAAGATGGAATGCAGATACTTCAAATACACGCCCAGTCTTTACTCCTTTTGCTGCCGATACCAGGATACAATTTTGTCTGGCTAAGAGAGACCCGGACAATAACTCTGCCACCGGCATAACACGAACAGCAACTGCTGAAGTGGATTTTGGAACGGATGATGCCGTAAAGTTCGATACGCTTGGCGGTAAGACGGGTTGGGATCCTTCAAGATATCTTAATATTTGGGTATGCAAACTTTCCTCAGCCAACGGTTATGCCTATTATCCGGGAATCTCGCCTGAATATGATGGTGTTGTTATTCATTATTTGGTCTTTGGAAGGATTGGCGATGTCATTCCCCCATATCATTTAGGCAGGACCACTACTCATGAGGTTGGGCATTGGCTCGGTTTGTATCATCCTTTTGAAGGATATTTTACCGGCACGGGTTGTGACGGCAGCGATCCCGCAACATGCCTTTACGCAGGCGATTATATTTGTGATACACCCGGAGATATTACTCCCTCCTATGGTTGTGATTTCAGCGAAAACTCTTGCGTGGATTCACCTGTTGACTATCCCGACCAAATAGAGAATTTTATGGATTATGCAGATGATGATTGCGTAAATATGTTTACTAACGGGCAGTCCGAAAGGGTGAACGCGGTTCTGAATACTATCAGGCAAAGTTTATTAACTTCTATAGGTTGTGTCCACCCCGATTCAACTTATCTTGATGCTGCTGTATTAGATGTTATATATCCTTTTGATGATATATGTGAAGAAACTTTTTATCCTGAAGTGGAAATTGGTAATGCAAGCAGCGATACATTAACATCATTTATTATCAACTACCAAATTGATTCTTCTCCCGTTGATCAGTACAATTGGTCAGGTTCTTTACCACCGGGAGAAACAGCACCGGTAATGCTACCTAATGTTACAGCGGCAGTTGGCGCACACTCTCTACTTGTTTATGTTGGCGATCCCAATGGAGGAGCCGACCAGAACTCAACAAATGATACTATAAGCAAGCAATTTATAATAATCGAAGAAGGTGATGGCTGGTCCCTGCCTTTTACTCAAGGTTTTGAAAACGGGGTATTCCCTCCTGGCGGGTGGTATGTTGATAATCCTGACAATGACAATTACACGTGGGAAGGCAGCATTGAGGCAAATGGTTTTGGCAATAGCGCTACCTCGGCTACTATTAATAATTGGTACTATGGTTGTAATGGCACAGTTGACGGTTTATTATCCCCTAAATTTGACCTTGGCTCTGCCATCAGCGCTGAGCTTGATTTCAGCGTTGCCTATATGGAACCTCAAAGTATTTACTATTCTGATACACTCAAGGTTTATTATTCACTTGACTGTGGTGTAACCTGGGCCATGATATGGGAAAAGGGCGGAAGCGACCTCGCAACAACACCTTACCAGGGATTTGCACGATTTGTTCCCACTAACAGCCAATGGAGAACAGACTCTGTCAATATAAACAGCTTGACCGGTAATCCCCTTGTGCAGTTCAAATTTGATAATGTTTCAGGTTGGGGAAATGATCTGTGGCTTGATGATATAAATATACTGGCAGATTTTGAGGTAGGCATAGGTGATAATGCATCAAATGATATACTAATAATCCATCCTAACCCATCCAACGGTTTATTCAAATTAACCGTTATCAACCCCGGTTATCCTGAATTCAGGGTTAATGTGTTCAACATCCTGGGTGAATTGGTATATTCTCAGAAAAATATCAAGTGTGATCAATCATATACAATCAACCTTTCCACCATACCTGCCGGGATATATTTTATCAAGACAATAGCAGGAACATCTGTTTCTAATCAGAAGATCATTATTGCAACAAAAGCATCATTCTTTTCCTGTCAATGATCCTGATCTCTTTTCCCCTGGCATCAATCAATCCTTCTTTTTCCATTTCTCCGATTGAGCGTCCGAATGATGGCCTGGTAACACCAAAAAAATCCGCCATCTCCTGTTGGGTTTTCGGGATCGTAATTATCTCTTTTTCTCCTTTGGAAAGCTGTAAAATATAATGTGCTATCTTACCCTTGATAGTCTTAAATGAGAGAAACTTAATTTTATTTGATAAAAACTGTGTCCTGTTTGAAATAGCATCCAGGTAATTATACAGGATAACAGCGCTGGACTGCATTAACTTTACAAAAGAGTTTTTAGGGATAAACAATATTTTAACATTATCATTAGCAACAACATTTACCGGGTATTTGTTGTTTTTCCCAAACAAAAAAGCCGGGGCAATTGGCCTGGGCGCTTCAATATCTTCTATCTTAATTATTTTTCCCGAATAATCTATCATTTCTCCTTTCACACTACCCTCAACAACAAATAGCAAACTCTCACATCTATCTTCACTTAATGCGATTATTTGTCCGGCATAAAAATTTTTTATCTGGAAATTTATCGTGCTGAAAATATCCTTTATCTCACCACTTGTCATCCCTGTGAAAACAGGAGATATTGAAAGAGTTTCATACATAATTTTAATTTTTCTTAAAGAATATTTATCATTTGTAACATATGTTACTTTTTTCCGCTTCCCTTCACTATATTTTTGTGTCAAAATAACTAAAAAAAAATTAAAATGAAACGAGAAATAATAAAAATAGACGAAGACCTATGTAATGGTTGTGGCGAATGTATCCCGAATTGCCCTGAAGGGGCATTACAGATCATTGATAACAAAGCCGTGCTTATTAGTGACCTGATGTGTGACGGATTAGGAGCATGTATAGGTCATTGCCCTGAAGATGCCATAACAATTGAAAAACGCGAAGCCCTGCCTTATGATGAGACCGCTGTCATCAAAGAGATGATCAGTAAAGGGAAGAATGTTATTGTTGCTCATCTTAAGCATTTAAAGGAGCATGGAGAAACCGGCTATTTAAAGGAAGCGGTAAAATATTTAGAGGGACAGAAAGATAAGTTGGGTTTTAGTTTTAAGGAAGTAATTAATGAGGTTCATAATAAGTCAGAAGTTGAAAACAAAAGTGGAAGCGAATGCGGTTGTCCCGGAGCTATGGCTATGAGTTTTGGAACAGAAGAGAACAAAGATAATGATGCGGATACCAAACCTCTTGATGTAAGGTCAGAATTAAGACAATGGCCGGT
>JBDRNO010000253.1:0-24996 GCA_043811005.1 Bacteroidota bacterium
TGAAATCAACTTCCATAATTAAAATGGTAAAATTGATAAGACGCTCTTCAATATCATATTTTCTGTTTTTATTCATTATTCTATTGTTCTAATGTTCATTATTCTATATTCAAATCCTAATAAAGCTATATGTTATTGATATTGATTGATTACAATAATAATTGGGGTTTTTGTTACAGTCCCTAAGTAAGATACTTCCCCACAATAGGCATTCTTCTGCCCATACCGAATGCTTTAGGAGATACCCTTAGGATGGGGGGTGACTGGTAGCGCTTGTATTCATTGGTGTTTACAAGTTTCAGCATCCTCCTTACCAAAGGTTCATCAAATCCCATGGCAATAATCTCTTTATGCCCTTTTCTGAGCTCGATGTATTGATAGAGAATTTTATCGAGCATGTCATATTCCGGGAGGTCATCAGCGTCTTTCTGCCCGGGTCTTAACTCAGCGGATGGGGGCTTGGAAATAGTGTTCAGGGGAATAATTTCCTTGTCTTTATTAATGTAATTCGCCAGCTCATACACCTCGGTTTTATAAACGTCACCAAGCACCGATAAACCCCCTGCAAGATCACCATATAATGTGCCGTAACCGACTGCTGCTTCACTTTTGTTGGAGGTGTTTAATAATATGTATCCGAATTTATTTGCCAGCGCCATTAACAGGACAGCCCTTGTTCGTGCCTGGATATTTTCTTCAGTTATATCTGGGGGTTTATCTATGAAGTATGGTTTAAGTGTTTTGCCGAAACTCTCAGCAATGTCTTTAATAGCAATAATATCATAATTACATCCAAGGTTTTTAATTATTTGCTGAGCATCTTTAATAGAATGTCCTGAGGAGAATGGTGATGGCATCAGGACAGCCCTGACATTTTCCTTTCCCAGCGCCCTGGCTGCCAATACGAGAGTAGCAGCAGAGTCAAGTCCTCCGGATAATCCTAAAATTGCTTTTTTAAATCCCAACTTTCCAAAATAATCTTTTATTCCTAAAATCAATGCATCGTGGATACGTTGAATTTTGTGATTTGGGATTTGTGATTTGAGCTTTATTTGTGATTTGTGATTTGTGATTTGGAATTTTAAAACTTCATTAAGATCATAAATCCTAAAATCTTCATTGAAATAATTTAACTGGTCAACAATATTACCTTTATCATCAACCACCATCGAACCACCATCGAATATCAGCTCTGTTTGTGCTCCAACATGATTTACATAAAATAGCGGCAACTTATATTTTATGACATTCTTTATTAATACATTTTTTCTTATTTCTGTCTTGTCATATGTAAAAGTAGAAGCGGAGATATTGACAAGAAAGTCCGGTTTTTGAGTTATAAGCTTATCCATTGGGCAAATGGTGTACATCTGCTCATCTGTTACATTCCACAGGTCCTCACAAATGGTAATGGCTATTTTATGTCCTTTGTATTCCACTATCTTAAACTCATTACCTGGCTCAAAGTACCTGTACCCGGCAAAGATATCATAAGTTGGCAGCAGCGCTTTGTGATGAACGGATTTGATCCTGCCATCAGTCAGAAAATAAGCGGAGTTAAACAGATTCTTCCCCTGGGATTTTGGATTAACATAAGGTGAGCCAATTATTGCAGCAATACCATCACATTCTTTTGCTATGGATTTAATGCCAATAGAGCATTGTTCAATAAAGTCTCTGAATTCTAAAAAGTCCCAGGGAGGGTATCCGCTTGTGGCGAGTTCGGCAAAAATTATAAGATCGGCATTCTGTTTTTTCGCTTTCGCAATAGTGGCTTTGATCTTTGAAATATTGCTTTCAAAATTTCCTATATGATAGTTGAGTTGTGCTAAGGCGATTTTCATTTTAAAAAGCACACATGAGGTCAGTGCTATACACTTAAGCTTTGCTTTTTAGAACATTACACCCACTCGAAGGGCAAGTGACTTTAAAACTACTTTTTCATCATCTTTGGTTACATCTAAAAATCCATTATTATATAAAAGGGCTACAAGGAGAAAAGTGTCTCCACCTAATGAATATTGCATGCCTGCCCCTATCGTTAATGCTAAATTTATAAATCTGACTTCTTTTGATATGTCATCACCATCAATAGGTCCTTCGGTTGTATTAATGTTTGAGGTAGCTGTTCCTTTTGCACTAATTCTAAATTGAGAAGACAAACCAAATTGCCCGAAATAAGTGATGTAGCCGATTTCGTTTGTTTTTAGCTTTAGTGTTAAGGGAAATTCAAGATAACCTAATTTATATGTAACCGAATTGCCTCCCGGTATGGAGTCTTGAATTCCCGCACGTTCAAAAGGGATGGTATCATTGTATTGTATTTTACTATTACTATTCAATACTGAAAGACCCGTTGAAAAGGAGTAATTATCATGAAAATTGAAGTCTAAAATCAAACCATAGCCGAATCCTAATTTCACGCCTTTATTCTCAATAGTTTTCACGTCCGGCTTCATCCAGGAGATCATAGGACTTCCTTGCAAGCCAAAACTTACTTTTTTTTGAGCGTAGCAATCATGAGCTACAATGCCAAATGCTAAAAACAAAATTATTCCAAATGTTTTTTTATAAATTGTTTTCATATTTTTGAGGATTTTAACCTCAACCGGAAAGATTGAGGAGGGTTATTTAAACTGCAATATTAAGAACTTAATTTCATAAATTTATTAAAAAAATTAAAATGTTTCTCGCAAAGCTCGCTAAGATCGCAAAGACCTCTATTATGCATATTTAAAAAATTATGACTGCGTTCTTTGCACGCTTTGTCCGCCAGCTGGCGGAAGAGATTAAATATTAAAATTCCGATACAATAAATTATTATTGAAAAAGACTATGTTAAATAAAATTGTTTTTTTAAAATTTCTTTACACCAAAAATGTCTGTAAAAGATTTTCCCTTATACCTTTATACCTTAATATCCTTTTAACCGGATTATTGTTCTCCTGTAGTCCGGGCAGATTGGATATTGATGTTTCTGATATTGATGTTGAAATACAAATTAAGAGGTTTGAAAAGGACTTGTTTGAGTTAAATCCTGATAGTGTATTGGCCAGAATATCCTTTTTTGAAAAGAAATATGGCTTGTTTTATGAACTGTTCAATACAAGGATCATTAATATCGGAGGGGTTGATCACCCGTCTTATGGTTATAACCTAAAAAATTTCATTACTGACCCTGATATGAGAAGTGTTAATGAAGAATGCATTAATCAGTATAATGATCTGGAAAATTTATCGGATGACCTTTCCCAGGCATTTAAACATTATAGATATTATTTCCCTGAAAAACCTGTTCCTGAAATTATTACATTCATATCGGGATTTAATTATTCTATTATTACTGCTGATAGTATTTTAGGGATTGGACTGGATATGTATCTGGGGCAGGGTTATAAGTTTTATTCTATGTTACAGCTTCCAAAGTACAAAACACAAAACATGAACAAGGAAAAAATAGTTACTGATTGCATGAGAGGTTGGGCAATGAGTGAATTTGAGGAGGGAGATCCCCTGTCTGCCGGAGTGCAGAGCCCCCCTTCATGGCAGACAGAGCAAAAAGACCTTTTAAGCCAGATGATCTATCAGGGCAAAATTTTGTATTTCGTAGATGCCATGTTGCCGTTGGTTGTAGATTCACTGAAAATTGGATATACTTCTCAACAAATAAAATGGTGTGGGAATAATGAGTCAAATATTTGGACGTTTTTTATAGATAAAAAATTACTGTATTCAACGGACCATACAGAGAACATTAAATATATAGGTGAAGGCCCGTTTACCCAGAGTTTTCCCGATGGTTCTCCTGCGAGGATCGGGCAGTGGATGGGATGGCAGATAATAAGAGCATATATGGAAAACAATCCCGATGTTTCGCTAAAAGAATTAATGTATAATTATAACGCTCAAAAGATATTAACAAAGTCGAAGTATAAACCCCCACGTTAAAGAACATAACTTTGTAAATTGATTAAAAAGAATTTCTTAAAAATTTTGTCCGCCAGCTGGAGGATGCTTTGCGAGAGATATTCTATGATATGATTGATTGAATAAGAATTTAATGATAATTAATATTATTTATGCAATTTAGTAGTAGTTACATAAATTTTATTGTTTTTTTCGATAAAGTCCAATATCTCATTCTTCCCCAATCCTGTTTTGGCAGATGTCAGAAAAATTTGAGGTAGCTCTTCCCACGTCTTTAGCATATTTTTTTTATAGGCAGTGAGATTTTTATTTAATTCTCCTTTCTGTGGTTTATCGGTTTTAGTGAAAAAGATTACAAAAGAAATGCGGTTTATTCCCAACCATTCCATGAGTTCCATATCTGACTTTTGAGGATTGAGACGCGAGTCAACTAAAACAAATAAGCACAGGAGATTTTTCCGGTTAAGAATATAGTTGGTTGTCATTTTTTCCCGTTCCGCCCTCTCTTTTTTTGAAGCTTTTGCATATCCGTAGCCCGGAAGGTCTGCGATATACCAGGCAAACCTGGATTTGCGGGAAACTTCATTTATAAGAAAATGATTTATCAATTGTGTTTTTCCCGGTGTTGACGAGGTTTTAGCGAGATTTTTTCTTCCTGTCAGCATGTTTATTAAGGAAGATTTCCCGACATTAGACCTGCCGATAAAAGCATATTCGGGGAATTGGGGTATAGGGCATTTTTTTAAATCAGGAGAGCTTAAAATGAATGTAGCGTTTTTAATAATCACTATGGTTGCAGATTAATTATTACTTAATAATTAAAAGAAAATGATATTTTGGGTTTGATTGTTGCCTTGAGCAGTGATAGAAATTAAATACTTCCAAATAACTTTCCCAGCCACTTGTCAAGTATAGCGTTAAACTCATCGGGCAGTTCCATCATTGGGGCATGACCGCATTTATCTAACCAAAATAGATCAGCATTGGGTAACAGGGATTTGAATTCTTCGGCTACTTTTGGAGGGGTAATTTTGTCATCCCTTCCCCAGATAAGACAGGCGGGTACTTGAATGTTCGGAAGTTCATCAGCCATGTTGTGCCTGATAGCAGACTTTGCAAATGCCAGGGTTCTTATTAATTTATGCCTGTCATTAACAATTTCAAAACATTCATCAACCAAAGAATCTGTTGCATGTTTTGGATCATAAAAAGTAATTTTGATTTTTTCCTTTAAATAATTCTTGTCTCCTTTTCTGGGATATCCATCTCCAAATGTGTTTTCGTATAAGCCGGAACTCCCTGTAAGTACAATGGAATGAATATTTTCAGGATGCTTTGAAGTGTAAACCAGAACAACATGCCCACCCAAGGAATTTCCTAATAGTATGATATTGTGATAGTTTTTAAATTTAATAAAGTCGTGAACGAAATTGGACAGATTTGCAATATCTGTATTGAATACAGGAAGCGAAAAAATGGGTAAGAGAGGTACTATTACCTTGTACTTTTTTGAAAAATGCTTTATCACACCCTTAAAATTGCTTAAAGCACCAAACAAGCCATGTAAAAGAAGCAAAACAGTACCATCACCCTCTTCAATGTATTGGTAGTCCCCGTCTTGTTTTATTTCGTAATCTATTTTTCCGTAATTCATATGATTAGAAAATAACTTCGTAAGTTACCAAAAATAAATTCTAAAATAAATTTTTAAAAAATATTGTTAAACATAGGCTGATCCGCATATGGCGGAAAATTTCTATACTGAAAATTATTGGTTTTCAAAAGTACGTTTTTTTATTGATTTTATAAAATTAGAAGAATAAAAATTTATTTTGTTTTAATAAAAGATATGTATTTAAAAATAAAATGAGCTGTTAAACATTAATTTATAAAAAAAATTTTTTCGCTTCCGTTTTGCTTTAACTCCTGAATCCCTTTCGACACAAGACACAGAGCCCCCCTCCCCACTGCAAGAGATCACACCAAAAAAAAAGTTTTCAACAATGTGGTAAAAGGTGGTAGAATGTGGGAAAAGTTTATTTATATTTACCCCGTTAAATTTTTTCAAAGAATTCCCTTTGAAAAAAACCGCCTTTAGCGGGAAATAAATTTCACTGAATTTGATACAAGTTGTCAACTGTCAACTTGTCTATTAACATCAACAAAATTATCGACAACTTATTGGTCTTAATGAAATTTTAAGTGCCTAATAAATTTTATACATGTCAAACTTTATTGGAGAATTCGAATGCAGGGTAGATGACAAAAGCAGGATAATGCTTCCTGCAGGGCTTAAAAAACAACTCGACCCAGCAGCACAAGAGAAGTTTGTAGTAAACCGGGGATTTGGTAAATACCTTGTTCTCTATCCTATGAATGAATGGGAAAAAATAAGCAAACAGTTGGCTAAGCTCAACATGTTTGTTCAGAAGAACCGTGATTTTGTAAGGTATTTTCAGCGAGGGGCTACTGAACTGGTACTGGATGGAACGGGAAGATTGTTATTGCCTAAACGGCTGCTAGCTTATGCATCTATCAAAAAAGAAGTGGTTTTTTCAAGTACACCTAATGGTATAGAAGTTTGGGCTAAAGATCTTTACGAAGGATTCTTCAAGGAAGAGCCCGAAGATTATGCAACTCTTGCAGAGGAAGTGATGGGGAAAATAAATGATGAAGATAAGGAGATAACTTAATAAATAAAAATCGCTTTTAGTGGGAAATAAATTTCACTAAACTTGATAATTAGCATCAACAAAATTATCGTTAACATGTCCGCCAGCTGGCGGATGAAATTTTAAAAGCCTAAGTATTTAATGATATATCATGAACCGGTTTTACTAAAAGAAAGCATTGAGGGATTAAATATCAATCCGTTGGGAATATATGTGGATGTGACATTTGGTGGAGGCGGGCACTCAGGAGAGATACTTAAAAAGCTGAAAAAAGGAAAATTATTTGCATTTGATCAGGATGAGGAAACAATAAAAAGCACGATTAATGATGAGCGTTTTGTTTTAATAAGCAAAAATTTCAAGTATATAAAGAACACTCTTAAAATGTATAATGTAATTCAGGTTGAAGGGGTTTTGGCTGACCTGGGGATTTCATCACACCAGATTGATTCTCCTGATAGAGGTTTCTCACAAAGATTCAACTCGGGCCTTGATATGAGGATGGATAAAAATACAGGGCTTACAGCGAAGAAAATTATTAACACCTATACGGAAAAAAAACTTAAAGAAATGTTTTCCTCTTATGGTGAAGTGAGAAATGCTTCCAAATTGTCAAGTTTAATTGTGAAAGCTCGAAAAGACACGAAAATAAATACTGTTGACAAATTTAAGAAAGTTATTAATCCTTGTGTCAGATATGATAAGCAAAACAAATATTTTGCCCGTGTTTTTCAGGCATTGAGAATTGAAGTAAATGATGAATTAAATGCACTTGAGGATTTTTTGAGCCAATGTAAAGATATTATAAAGACTGGGGGCAGGTTAGCCGTTATTTCTTACCACTCATTAGAGGACAGAAGAGTTAAAAATTTTATTAAAAGTGGAAATGTTAATGGAGTGGTAGAAAAAGACTTTTATGGGAAACCAATTGTTTCTTTTAAAGCAATTAATAAAAAACCAGTTTATCCAACGAAAGAAGAAATTGCAGTTAATAGCAGGG
Source organism: Bacteroidota bacterium (assembly GCA_043811005.1). Classification (GTDB taxonomy): domain Bacteria; phylum Bacteroidota; class Bacteroidia; order NORP154; family NORP154; genus JBDRNO01. Next base: position 7,600 of record JBDRNO010000253.1, read on the forward strand.
CGAGAAGCGCTAAGCTTAGAGTTGCTAAAAAGCTTTAACAATAGCGGTAAACGATGAAAGAACCGGAAAAAAATACCAAGGAAAAGAATACAAGAAGGCTGGCCCGCACTTTTATCAGTTTGCTAAATGGGAGCTTTCTTACTAAGGAAAAAGCTGTTCAACAATTACCTTTCTTGATATTCTTGACTTTTTTGGGGATTTGTTATATCGCGAATAACCATTATGCCGAAAAAACTGTTCGTGAAATTGATAAGCTCAACAAAGGATTAAAAGAGCTTCGTTCAGAATACATAACTACAAAGTTTGATTTGATGTATAGAAATAAGCAATCAGAAATCGCAGAGGATGTCAAACAGATGGGCCTTAAAGAATCTGTTGTGCCACCCAAGAAGATTACTGTTAAAGAGAATAGATAATTGTTAAAAAATAAAATCACTTTAAATAATGTATGCTAAGAAAGACATATTATGGCGGGTTTACCTATTGTACTTTATGATTTGCCTGTTTGGATTGGGAATAATTTACAAAGTATTTCAGATTCAGGTAATAGAGGGAAACGAATTGAGGGCAAAAGCAGATACCTTAACTACTGATTATAGAGATATTGAAGCAGTGAGAGGAAATATATATGCAGATGATGGCAGTTTATTAGCTACTTCTATACCTATTTATGAAATACGAATGGATATGAATATTGATGCACTTACTGATGAGATATTCTATAAAAAAGTTGATTCATTGGCATTTTGTCTTGCGAAATTATTTAAAAGAAAATCCGGTGAGAGAGGTGATAAAACAGTTACTCAATACAGACGTGAACTCATAAATGCCCGAAGAGAAGGGGAGAGATATCATTTGATAAAAAGAGGAGTAACTTATAATGAATTGACTCAATTAAGGGAGTTCCCATTGTTTAGATTGGGAAGATTTAAAGGGGGATTTATTGACATACAGAAAAACAAGAGGGAGAAGCCGTTTAAGTTGCTGGCAGAACGAACAATTGGATATGAAAAAGAAAATGTGAGACCTGTTGGTTTAGAAGGTGCCTACAGTAAATACCTGAAAGGAGTAGGAGGGAAAAGATTGATGCAAAAAATTTCCGGAGGTATCTGGAAACCAATAAATAATGACAACGAAATTGAGCCCAAAGATGGCTGTGATATCATAACAACGATTGATATCAAGATTCAGGATGTAGCCGAAAATGCATTAAAAAAACAATTGATCATTAATAGTGCCGATCATGGATGCGTGATTCTTATGGAAGTAGAGACAGGAGAGATAAAAGCTATAGCAAACCTAAAAAAAAGTGAATTAGGTGTGTATTATGAGGGTTATAATTATGCAGTGGGAGAAAGCACCGAACCCGGTTCAACATTTAAGCTTGCTTCTTTGATGGCTGCTATTGAAGACGGTTTGGTTGACCTGGATGATACCGTAGATACCGAAGATGGAACAAAAAAATATTACGACAAGGTCATGAGGGATTCTCATAAAGGAGGGTATGGAATAATAACAACCCTGGAAGCTTTTGAAAAATCCTCAAATGTCGGGATATCGAAAATAATTAGCAGAAGCTATTCAAAAGACCCGCAAAAGTTCATTGACCGGCTTTACAAGATGAACTTAAACGAGAAATTGGATATTGATATTGAAGGAGAGGGAATACCCAGGATAAAAAACCCAAAAGGGAAAGATTGGTCAGGTATAACTCTTCCCTGGATGTCTGTCGGGTATGAAGTTACACAAACCCCTTTGCAGATATTAACTTTTTATAATGCGGTAGCCAATGGAGGTAAAATGGTAAAACCGCTATTTGTAAAAGAAATTCGAAGAAAAGGAAAGTTCATAAGATCATTTGGAATCGTGACAATTAACGAATCAATCTGTTCTGAATTAACCATTAAAAAGGCGAAAATAATGCTTGAGAGTGTGATAATGACAGGAACAGCAAAAAATTTAAGTAACGCAACTTATAAGATAGCCGGGAAAACAGGCACAGTACAGATTGCAAATGAAAAATATGGCTACAGATACAAAGGTAAATTTAGTTACCAGGCTTCTTTCGTGGGCTACTTTCCTGCTGATAATCCCAAATATTCATGTATTGTTGTGGTCAATGCTCCTTCAAACGAAGTTTATTACGGCAATCTTGTTGCAGGCCCGATATTTAAAGAAATAGCCGACAAGGTTTATGCAACCTGCCTGAAGATACATCCTGACCTGTCCGAACAAACTGATATAATGATTGCATCCGCCCCTTATTCAAAATATGGTTTTCAAAAAGATCTACAGAAAGTATTTCATGAACTGGAAGTGCCGGTAATCTCTCAGAACATCAATACTAAATGGGTAGTGACTTCATCCCGGGATTCGTGTGTAAATTTTTCAGTAAGACGAATTGAGGAAGAATTAAGAAACCGGATTATACCAAATGTTGTTGGAATGGCGGTCCAGGATGCTGTTTATTTATTGGAAAATGCAGGGCTAAAAGTGAAAATAATCGGAGGGGGAATTATTGTCAGGCAATCTATTGAACCAGGAACCAGAATTTATAAGAGAAGTGAGATAATATTACAATTAAGCTAAGAAGCAATAAAAAATCGGGGTGATCTATTTTAATCTGTGTAATGAAACTGCTAAGCGATATACTTTATAAAGCCGGTATTATTGAAGTGATGGGTGCAACAAATATTGTTGTTGCAGATGTTTGCTTTGACTCAAGAAAAGTTAAAAAGGATAGTCTTTTTGTAGCGATCAAAGGAATACAACTTGACGGTCATGAATTTATTATGGAATCAATAGACCGGGGAGCTATTGCTGTTGTGTGTGAGGATTTACCGGCAAAAACCGAAGATAATATAATTTATATTAAAGTAAAAAACAGCAGTGTAGCCTTAGGATATATTTCTTCCAATTTTTACGATAACCCGGCAACCAAACTAAAGCTTGTGGGTGTGACAGGTACTAATGGAAAGACCACAACCGTAACTTTATTGTTTAACCTGTTTAGAACTTTGGGATATGAAGCGGGATTGGTATCAACAGTAAATAATTTTATAGGTGATGAGGAGATCCCACCTACTCATACAACTCCTGATGCCTTGCAGACAAATATGCTGTTAAAAAAGATGGTTGACAGAAAATGCACTCATTGCTTCATGGAAGTCAGCTCCCATGCGATTGTTCAGAACAGGATAGCCGGGCTGGAATTTACGGGAGGAGTATTTACCAATATTACCCATGAACACTTGGATTATCACAAGTCATTTGATGAATACATCTATGCAAAAAAGCAATTTTTTGACCAACTCAGCAGCGAAGCATTTGCCCTGATAAATAAAGATGACAAACACGGAGAGGTTATGCTGCAGAACACAAAAGCTGTTAAGAAAATGTACAGTATGCGCTCTATGGCAGATTTTAAATGCAAGATTATTGAAAATCAGTTTTCGGGTTTGCTTTTGAATATAGATGGCAAAGAAGTATGGACTATGCTGGCAGGTAGTTTTAATGCATATAACTTACTGGTGGCTTATGCAACAGCATTGTTGTTAAAAGAAGAAAAGTTGGATGTGCTTACTGCTTTAAGCAGCTTGAATCCTGTTGAAGGAAGGTTTGAGTTAGTAAAAACTGATAGCGGAATCATTGGTATTGTTGATTATGCTCATACTCCTGATGCTTTGAAAAATATTCTTGATGCCGTTAATAGGATCAGGACAGGAAACGAAACATTAATAACGGTAGTGGGTTGTGGCGGAGACAGGGATGTTCAAAAGAGACCGGAGATGGCGCGAATAGCATGCGAAAAAAGTGACCGGGTTATCTTAACCTCTGATAATCCACGTTCAGAAGAACCCGAAGCAATAATAAAAGATATGTTAAAAGGGGTTGAGCCAATGTATTTCAACAAAGTGATCTCAATAGCTGACAGAAGGGAAGCCATCAAAACAGCGTGTTCTATTGCTTGTCCCTCAGGGAGGAACGAACATGCAAGGGGACATACTGTTGATATCATTCTTGTTGCAGGAAAAGGACATGAAAAATACCAGGAAATAAAAGGCGTGAAGCACCCATTTTACGACAAAGTAGTATTAATGGAATCTTGTAAAATGATTAGTAATCAATAGATAATCAATTAAAAGTGTTCTACTATCTGTTTGAATATTTAGAAAATGAATTCAGCCTGCCAGGGGCGAGCGTATTTCAATACATCTCATTCCGGGCGGCAATGGCTATCATTTTCTCATTGCTGATCTCAATGGTGTTTGGAAAGAATATAATTAAGCTGCTTCGAAAAAAGCAGGTGGGGGAAATTGTCAGGGATTTGGGATTGGAAGGGCAAGCTGAAAAACAGGGTATTCCAACCATGGGTGGGCTGATAATCCTCGCTGCCATATTAATACCTGCTCTTTTGTTTGTCAGGCTTGATAATGTTTATGTGTTATTAATGCTTATCACAACTGTATGGCTCGGATTTATTGGCTTCATTGATGATTATATTAAAGTTTTTAAAAAGGATAAAAAGGGATTGGCTGGAAAATTCAAGATCCTTGGTCAGGTAATATTGGGGTTGATGGTTGGCACTGTCTTGTATTTTAGTAATGACGTAATAATTAAAGAAAAAGCAATTGGTGAGAAAGAAATTATTGAGGAAAAAAAATTAATGGAAGATTTTGACATTTCCAGTGACGCGATTTCTCACTACGACATGAAAATGTCGGGGGATCGAGTCTCTGCACAAGATGTCTCCGCTTATTCCTGGAAAGGATCAAAATCAACAAAAACAACAATTCCTTTTTTTAAGAACAACGAATTTGATTATGCAACACTCCTATCTTTTTTGGGGAAAGGTTATGCAAAGTGGGCATTCCTGGTGTTCATCCCTATTGTAATATTGATTGTGACCGCTGTATCTAATGGAGCTAACATGACAGACGGGCTTGATGGATTGGTAACCGGAACTTCGGCTATCATTGGTGCCACACTTGGTGTATTCGCTTATGTGTCAGGTAATACTGTTTTTGCCGACTATCTCAATATAATGTATATACCTCATTCAGGTGAGTTGGTGATCTTCATCAGTGCATTTGTTGGAGCATGCGTGGGCTTTTTGTGGTATAATTCTTTTCCTGCACAGGTTTTTATGGGCGATACAGGCAGTTTGGCACTCGGAGGGATCATAGCGGTTTTTGCAATTGCTGTAAGGAAAGAGCTGCTAATACCCATACTATGCGGAATATTTTTAATCGAGAATATTTCTGTTATAATGCAGGTTGGTTATTTTAAATATACCAAGAAGAGATTCGGTACCGGTAAAAAGGATATTTAAAATGGCGCCATTACACCATCATTACCAGAAGCTGGGTCTGCATGAATCCAAGATAGTAACAAGGTTTTGGATTGCTTGTGTATTTCTGGCAGTATTGACGGTAATAACTTTGAAACTGAGGTAAGGAAATTTATTTACAATATGGGTTAACAAAAAAGTCTTTTTTAACTAGTCATTGCGAACGCAGTGAAGCAATCTGTTTTTTCATAGTACTGAATATCAACAGATTGCTTCGGTCGTTCCTCCCTCGCAATGACAGAATAAAGACTTTTTTGTAAACCCCTACAATGAAAAATGAAAAAACTTGCAGTACTAGGAGCTGGTGAAAGTGGTGTTGGGGCAGCAGTTTTGGCAAAAAAAAAAGGATTGGATGTTTTTGTTTCCGAAAATGGGAAAATAAAAGAAAAGTATAAAAAAGTTCTTTGTAAGTATGATATAAAATGGGAACAAGGTAAGCATAGTGATGAGTTGATACTGGATGCGGATGAAGTAGTAAAAAGTCCCGGAATACCCGATGATGTTGATATAGTTGAGAAAGTTAAGAAAAAGGGAATTGGGATTATCTCTGAAATTGAGTTTGCCGGAAGGTTTATCCGCCACAACCGGACTAAAATTATTGGTGTAACCGGAAGTAATGGCAAAACCACTACTGTTTTGCTCATTCATCATATCCTGAAGAAAGCCGGGCTCAATGTGGCTTTGGCAGGAAATATAGGACACAGCTTTGCAAGGCAGGTAGCTGGGAACGAATGCGATTATTGTGTCCTTGAGCTTAGCAGCTTCCAATTGGATGGAATGTATGATTTCAAGGTGGATATAGCAGTATTGTTGAACATTACACCCGATCATTTAGACCGGTATAACAAAGAGATGCGGAGATATATTGACTCAAAATTCAGGATTACTCAAAATCTAACAGCAAACGAATCATTCATTTATTGTGCGGATGATGAGGTGATTACTAAAGAGCTATCAAAGCGAAACATTAAAGCAAAACTGTTTCCTTTTTCATTAAAACAACAAATAAAACAAGGGGCTTACCTCACCCACCCACTCCTCCAATTAGACAGCAGGATAATGGATGAGACGGAATTAATAATCAACATAAATCAAATACAAACAAAAATGTATTTACAAGAATTAGCTTTACAGGGAAAACACAACATTTACAACACAATGGCAGCTGGGATTGTTGCAAGGAATTTCGATATCAGAAACGAGATCATTCGCGATAGTTTTTCTGATTTTACAGGCATTGAACATCGCCTGGAATATGTGGTTGCGGTTCATGGGATTGATTTTATAAACGATTCCAAGGCAACAAACGTGAATTCAACATGGTATGCCCTTGAAAGCATGAAAAAACCAGTGATTTGGATTACCGGGGGTGTTGATAAAGGGAACGATTATTCAATATTAATGGATTTAGTCATGAAAAAGGTCAAGGCGATTATTTGTATAGGTGAAGACGAAAAAAGTAACAGGAAGTTGCATAGAACATTTTCAGATGTTGTTGACAACATAATTGATGCCGGATCAATGGAAGAAGTAGCAAAAATTGCCTATAATATCGGAGAAAATGGAGACGTGGTATTATTATCACCTGCTTGTGCAAGTTTTGACCGGTTTGAAAATTTCGAAGACAGGGGGTGGCAGTTTAAAAAAGCTGTTAGGGAACTTTGATTGGTTATTATGTTTATAAATAATTATTAATTCTTGTGTGTTAATGATAGTTTATTAATGTAAATATACAAGTTGGCAGTTGGCAATTGGCAATTGGCAAAATAATATTGATAATGAATATCGAATAATGAATCTATAACAATTAATTCTTTGTTTATGGAAATTGATACAACAGAACAGTCAGTTTTTGAGGTTAATTAAATGATCTATAGCAAAAGATGTTAATCATAAAATAAATTTCAAAGATCTTAGTGTAACTTGGTGTCTTTGTGCCTTTGTGGCAAAAAACGATGGAAAGGTTAAACGAATATATTAAAGGTGATAAAGTGATCTGGGCAGTAGTCCTGATACTTTCCATATTCTCAATGCTGGCAGTTTACAGTTCTACCGGAACGCTTGCATATAAATACCAGTCAGGAAATACAGAGTACTATTTTTTGAAACATTTTATTACTCTGATTCTGGGTCTATCCCTGATGTACGTTGCTCATTTGATAAAATATACATATTATTCAAGATTGTCCCAGATATTTTTATTGATTACTATACCTTTACTTATATTGACATTATTTAAAGGAACAAGCTCATATGAAGCAAAAAGGTGGTTGACTATGCCTGTTGTCGGGATTTCATTTCAGACTTCTGATCTTGCAAAATTGGCTTTGATAATGTACGTAGCGAGATTACTGTCAAAAAAGCAACAACAGATCAAGGAATTCAAGGTCACTTTCCTCCCCATAGTGATACCCATTATAATAGTTTGCGGATTGATACTCCCGGCAGATATATCTACTGCCCTTTTGCTGTTTTTAACCTGTTTATTATTAATGTTCATTGGTAGAATAAAAATGAAATATATATTGGCTCTAATTGGTTCCGGGATAGTATTGCTGTCTATATTTGCTGTGATCACATATAATTCTCCAAGTCAGGGTCGAATTAAAACAGGAGTAAAACGTATTGTTGATTTTTCAACTGGGGATAGCGAGGCAAATTACCAGGTAGAGCAGGCAAAAATGGCGATCGCCAAAGGGGGATTTGTCAATTTTAACCCCGGGGGAAGCACACAGAAAAATTTTTTACCACAACCCTATTCGGATTTTATTTATGCGATAATTATTGAAGAATATGGCATGCTTGGCGGAGTATTTATAATATTGTTGTATTTCATACTATTTTTCAGAGCTATTATAATTGTAGCTAAGAGCCCTGGTATTTTTGCTGCATTGCTGGCAATAGGTTGCTGTTTTATCCTTATTTTTCAGGCAATGATAAATATGGCGGTTGCTGTTAATTTGATACCCGTAACAGGGCAATCCCTTCCTCTTGTGAGCATGGGGGGTACTTCAATCTTATTTACAAGTATAGCAATAGGAATAATTTTAAGTGTCAGCAGAAGCATTGAAAAGGAAGCCATAGAGAAGAATACAGCCAAATATGCAGTCGTTTAGATAAGTGTAAACCCCTAAGATATGCCAGTAATAAGCAACCAGTTTCTGTATATTTCTTTTTAATTAATTTACGGAGTTATGTTCTTCAAATAGTTCAATTGTCATAAATGCCAAACTCAAACTTAAGGAAAGTAATCATCAGCGGAGGCGGAACAGGCGGTCATGTTTTCCCTGCTATTGCAATTGCCAATGCTCTTAAAGCGAAGGATGAGAATATTGAAATACTTTTTGTTGGCTCAAAAGACAGGATGGAGATGGAAAAAGTGCCGGCGGCAGGATATGAAATTGAGGGTTTATGGATCAGCGGGTTTCAGAGGAGACTAACATTAAAGAATTTAAGTTTTCCATTCAAGCTGATTTCAAGCATAGTTAAAGCAAATAAAATATTAAATCGCTTTAAACCACAGGTGGTCGTTGGTGTTGGTGGTTATGCAAGCGGCCCGGTGCTTTATATGGCAGCAAAAAAAGGAATACCAACTTTAATTCAGGAGCAGAATTCATACCCTGGTATAACAAACAAACTACTTGCAAAGAAGGTTGATAAGATATGTGTGGCTTATGATAACATGGATCGGTTTTTCCCAAAGGAAAAAATTATCCTCACAGGAAACCCCGTACGGCAAGACATTCTGGATTTAGAAGGTAAAAAAGAAAAAGCGCTTCAGTATTTTGGTTTAACAACAGAAGAAGTAACCCCTCCCGAGACTCCTCTCGGTCAGTTGGCGGAAAGGGAGACCCTGCGCGATGGCTCTCCCTCTCCGCCAGCTGGCGGAAGGGCAGGGGAGGGGCTGGTGTTATTAGTCATCGGGGGAAGTTTAGGCGCAAGAACAATTAACCAAAGCATTTCAAACAACCTGGAGTTGTTTATTAAAAACCAAATCCAGGTGATATGGCAAACAGGAAAAGGTTATTATGAAAAAGCCATATCAGACCTGTGCGGTCTTCAAAACCGCACAGGTCTTAAAGTATATGACTTCATCAACAAAATGGACTATGCTTATTCTGTTGCAGATATTATTGTATCAAGAGCAGGTGCAATTGCGGTTTCGGAATTGTGCTCGGTTGGCAAACCTGTTGTATTGATACCATCACCGAATGTTGCTGAAGACCATCAAACAAAAAATGCAATAGCTTTGGTAGATAAAAATGCGGCAATCATGATTAAGGATAACCAGGCAATTGAAAAATTAGGAACTGTTGTGATTGATCTTATAAATGATGAGACAAAAAGGAAAAGTTTAAGTGAAAATATTGCAAAGCTTGCATTAAAAGATTCTGCGGAGATTATTGCTAAAGAAATTTTGAACTTAGTTGAAGAACATAACTTAGTAAATTGATTAAAAGGCAATTAATATTACGTGCTTAGGAAATTAAAAATGTTGCGAGTTGTTCGCTCCTGGCTTCTCGCTTCTGGCAACTGGTAAAAATGATATAATATGATTTGCCGAAATCTAGTAATTTGGCAGGAAACAATGAACTTAAACACTATAGATAATTTTTACTTCATAGGTATTGGAGGAATAGGCATGAGTGCCCTTGCCCGCTATTTTAATGCTTGGGGGAAATTTGTATGCGGTTATGACCTCACCACAACTGCATTGACAGATGAACTGATATCCGAAGGCATTGAAGTGCATTTTGAAGAAAATGTGAATTCAATACCTCAATCAATATTGAATCCTGCTGATAAAAGTAAAGTATTGATAGTGTATACCCCTGCGGTGCCTGATACAAATGAGGAATTGACCTATTTTAAACAGAATGATTTTAGTGTAAAAAAACGGGCAGAAGTATTAAGTTTGATAACCGGGCAAAAATTTACCATTGCTGTAGCAGGAACACATGGCAAAACGACCGTATCATCAATGATTGCGCATATTTTAAAACATGCCGGTATCAATTGCACTGCTTTTTTAGGTGGTATCAGCCGGAACTACAATACAAATCTAATAACAGCCCATCCCCCGAACCCTTCCAAAAAGGATTTAGATGGGACCGGGCAAGTGCGGAGGGTTTCCCTCCCCTTTGGGGAAGGTAAGGGAGGGGCTGAAGTGATTTTTATTGTCGAAGCAGATGAATACGACAAGTCATTCCTGTCGCTACATCCCGATATTGCCGTTATTACATCTACTGATGCAGACCATTTGGATATTTACGGTGATGTGAAACATGTTGAAGAAGCATATTTTCAATTTGCAAAACAAATAAAAGGGAAAGGCAAACTAATAATAAAACAGGACTTAAAACTCGTCAACGAACTACATCAAACTTCACTTATTACATATTCTTTATCAGCCGCAGAATATTTTGCCAAAAACATTAAAATAGAAAACGGGAAATATGTGTTTGATATTGTTACTCCGGTTGAAGAAATAAGAAACATAAAACTGGATATACCCGGACGACACAATATGGAAAATGCCATAGCAGCAATAGCAGTTGCCCAAATAATGGAGATTAAAGTAAAAGATATTAAAGAGGCAATTAGTTCATTTAAAGGTGTAAAAAGGCGCTTCGATTACCAGGTGAAAACCGATGATCTGATTTATATTGATGATTATGCACATCATCCTCAGGAAATAACAGCTTGTATCCAAACAGTCAGGGAATTATATCCCAACAGAAGAATTACCGGCATTTTTCAACCCATCTTTATTCCAGAACACGTGATTTTGCTGACGACTTTGCCAGAAGTTTAGAGTTGCTGGATGAGTTGATATTATTAGAAATTTATCCTGCAAGAGAACAACCAATTAAAGGGATTGATGCAAAGATGTTATTGGATAAAATTGATATTATTAACAAGAAGATGTGTACAAAAAGTGAGCTAACCAATGAAATTGGTAAAAATATCGAAGTACTTTTAACTCTCGGTGCGGGAGATATTGACCAGTTGATTGAACCAATCAGGGAAGCTCTAATTGATAAACGATAATTGTTAACCGTTAAGAACATAGTTTCCCAAATTAATGAAAAAGATATTCTTACGCGAATCACGAATTAAACGCGAATAAGGCGAATAAATGAAGTTTTTAAAGAAACAATCTACATTCGCTTCATTCGCGTAGATTAGCGATTCGTGTATAAAAAAACAAACTTGAAACATTGTCAGCTAGCGGCAGATATGCGTTAGAAGAATATCGATACAATAAATTAAATCTTGAAGAAAGTTTTTAACATATCACTCTGGACTTTTTCTATAATCTGCCTGTTAATAATCATGGGATTTGTTAACAGAGAACAGGAAGATGTTGTTTGTAAGAATTTGGATATTAGAATAAACTATGACCAAGAGAGTTTTTTTGTTGAAAAAGAAGACATTATCTCAATAATAGTTGAGAAAGGAATTAAATTAATTGGTAAGCCATTATCCGAAATAGATTACAAATACTTTGAAACACTTATCAGCGCAAATCCTTTTATTTATAATGCAGAGGTTTATTCAACAATTACAGGCGAACTTAAGATTGATATTATACAGAGGAGACCGATTATAAGGATAATGGAGAATGGGCTAGGGAATAATTTTTATTTAGATGAACAAGGGAAAGGAATGCCCCTTTCCAGGAAGTACACTTCTAGGGTGCTGATTGCTAATGGGCATATCAAAAAAACAATGCTGGATGATTTATTTATATTGGCAAAATATATTGATGATAATAAATTTTGGAAGGCGCAGATACAGCAAATCTATGTAGATAAGGATGAAGAAATTTATCTTATTCCCAGGGTGGGAAGACATAAAATAATTTTAGGTGATGTGTCGGATTTGAATGAGAATTTCAGTAAGCTGATGATTTTCTATAAGAAGGGATTAAATACTATTGGGTGGAATAAATATAAGACAATCAATTTAAAATATAAAGATCAAATAGTGTGTACTAAATAGCACATAACTACGTCCGCCAGCTGGCGGATATTAAAATTCCGAAACAAAAATGAAAGAACCTGAAATAGTTGTTAGTTTAGACATTGGTACAACAAAGATAGCCGCAATGATCGGCAAAAAAGACAAACACGACAAGGTCGAGATATTGGGAATGGGAAAGACTGAATCATTGGGGGTTAAACGCGGTATTGTTGTCAATATTTCACAGACTGCCGATTCAATCAGAACTGCAATTGATGAAGCTGTAAAGCAAGCCGGGGTTCATGATGTTAAATTTGTTAATGTAGGAATAGCAGGGCAGCATATCAAGAGTGTGCAGCAACCCGGGTACAGAACACGTGATAGTGTTGATGAGGAGATCACCCAAAAGGATATTGATGAGTTGGTTAATGATATGTACAAATTAGTGATGCAGCCCGGGGAAGAAATAATACACGTATTGCCGCAGGAGTTCAGGGTGGATGGAGAAGAGGGAAATCCCATTGGCATGTATGGTAGCCGGTTGGAAGCAAATTTTCATATTATTATTGGGAAGGTAGCTGCAGCAAGGAATATCATTAAATGTGTTCAGAAAGCTGGTTTGGAGGTAGTTGAGGTGATACTTGAACCACTTGCATCATCCGAAGCTGTTTTGAGCGAAGAGGAAAAAGAAGCAGGAGTTCTTTTAGTGGATATTGGAGGAGGGACAACTGATGTCGCCATTTTTCAGGATGGTATTATCCGGCATACAGCAGTTATTCCCTTTGGCGGAAGTGTTATTACAAACGATATTAAGGAAGGTTGTTCTATTATCAGGAAACAAGCTGAGCTTTTAAAGATCAAATTCGGTTCTGCATTGGCAAGTGAAACACAAGAGAATGAAATTGTGTCAATACCAGGTTTGAGAGGCAGAGAACCAAAGGAAATATCGGTTATGAACCTTGCTCATATCATTCAGGCCCGAATGGAAGAGATCATTGAACATGTTTATTATGAATTAAGAAATTCGGGCTATGAAGATAAGTTGATTGGTGGTATTGTTGTAACAGGCGGTGGAGCTCAACTTAAGCATATATCCCAACTATTTGAATTTGTCACAGGTAAGGGAACAAGAGTAGGATATCCCAACGAACATCTTGCCCCTATAGGTTCTGGATTGGAAGAAGTTACAAGTCCTATATTCTCAACCGGTATCGGGCTGGTGATAAAAGGTTTTGAATCTCTGGAAAAACAAGAAGAAGGAAAAAGAATTGTAATACATTCAAAAAAGAAAAAAAGCAGTTTTTTCGATCAGTTCTTTAACAAAAGCAGAGAGTTTTTCGAGGAAAAAGATATTGATGAAGAACAAGCGAATTAAGGACAGAACTTCGTAAATTGATTAAAAAGTATTTTTACCGTTCGGCTGAACTCAAGCTGAAGCCACTAATTACACGAATTAACACTAATTATTTATAATTTTTAAAGAAAATAAAAATTAATAATGTAGTGAGTAAATTCTGATATATATTAAATAATAAATAGTCACTTAAACACGGAGGAAAAAAATGGCAGGAAAATTTTTAAAATTCGATTTACCCAAAAACCAGTCATCAATTATTAAAGTGATTGGTGTTGGAGGTGGCGGCAGCAATGCTGTAAACCATATGTTTCGTCAGGGAATTAAAGGCGTTGACTTTGTTGTTTGCAACACCGATGCACAATCGTTGAACAGCAGCCCAGTTCCTAATAAAATTCAATTGGGGTCAAGTTTGACAGAGGGATTGGGCGCTGGTGGAAATCCGGAAACAGGGAAAAATGCAGCTATTGAGAATATAGAGCAAATAAAAGAGATAATTGGAAACAATACCAAAATGGTATTTATCACCGCAGGTCTGGGTGGAGGAACAGGTACGGGCGGAGCTCCGGTTATCGCTGCAACAGCTAAAAAATTGGGTATTCTTACTGTCGGAATTGTTACTATACCTTTCTATCGTGAAGGACCTAAAAGAAAACTTCAGGCAGAACAGGGTCTTGAAGAAATGAGAAATAATGTAGATGCAGTTATTGTTATATGCAATGATAAACTGCGGGAAATGTATGGCAATCTAACTGTTACCAATGCTTTTCAACAAGCCGACAATGTTTTAACAACAGCCGCAAAAGGTATAGCCGAAATAATTACTGTTCCAGGTTATATCAATGTTGATTTCGAGGATGTGAAAACAGTAATGAAAAACAGCGGAGTTGCTATTATGGGTTCCGCTTTGGCAGAAGGTGAAGACAGGGCAATAAAAGCGGTGCAGCAGGCACTCGCTTCTCCATTGTTGAATGATAACAATATCAAAGATGCCCGGTATATTTTACTTAATATCACGGGAGGCGCCAAAGAAGTATTGCTGGATGAAATATCAGAAATTAGTGATTATGTTCAGGAAGAAGCAGGATCTACTGCTAATATCATTTTGGGAGTAGGTACAGAAGAATCACTAAATGATAGTATCAGTGTTACAATTATTGCATCAGGTTTCTATACAAATACCGACCTTGGTTTTGTTCAGGCAAATCAACTCGAAAAAATAGTCAGAACCCTGGAAGATGAACCCGATTCAGAAACGGTTGGATCCGGGCAGGCAGAAACCATAGCCTCTACACCAGATACAATACCTTTTTTGACTGAAACGTCAGAACCCAAAGAGAAAGAAGAGCCCGCTGACCACTTTACTCCTAAAACACCTGATGAAAAGCAGGACCAAAAACAGGTAAGTTTTGAGTTTGAACTCAACCCTAAACTCCAAAAACAACCTGATGCGGAAATTTTTCAGAAAACTCCTTCTTACCCTGAGAGGAAGCCGGAGGGTGAGGTCAGGAGTCAGGATACTGAAAAAGACCAGATAAGATCAAAAGAGAGAATAATGAAATTAAAGGAATTGAGTTATAAGCTTAAAACACCTTCGGGTGTTTCTGATCTGGAAAATGAACCTGCCTATAAAAGGAAAAATATCGAGCTTGATTCGCCACCTCATTCCTCTGAGTCACAAATATCCCGTTATACCCTGTCAGAAGGCGATAATGAAGAGAACAAAACAGAAATAAAATCCAATAATTCCTTTTTGCATGATAGGGTGGATTGAAGCATGAAATCCAAAGTGCCTGAAAATAAAAACCCTTGCTGGATTTCCAGCAAGGGTTTTTATAAATTATCCTAAAGCTTGATGATTACATCATTCCGCCCATTCCTCCACCTGGTGGCATACCCATTGCCGGAGGATTTTCTTCCTTCTCTTCGGCTAAGACACACTCGGTTGTTAATAGCATTCCTGCTATAGAAGCAGCGTTCTCCAAAGCAATACGAGCAACTTTTGTCGGATCAATAACACCGGATTTAAACAGGTTTTCATAAGTTTCTGTTTGTGCATTAAAGCCGAAATCACCTTTGCCTTCTTTTACTTTTTGAACAACGATAGAACCTTCATGACCGGCATTTTCCACAATTTGCCTTAATGGCTCTTCAAGTCCTCTTTTTATAATTGCGATACCGGTGTTTTCGTCATCATTTGCTCCTTTTAATTCCTTAAGAGCATCGATTGCCCGGATATAACCAACACCACCACCGGCTATAATGCCTTCTTCAACAGCAGCTTTTGTTGCATTTAAAGCATCATCCACCCTGTCTTTTTTCTCTTTCATCTCAACTTCTGTAGGTGCTCCGATATAAAGAACAGCAACACCACCGGCTAATTTAGCCAGTCTTTCCTGGAGCTTTTCCTTGTCATAATCAGAAGTGGTTGTTTCTATCAGCGCTTTGATCTGATTAACCCTGGCTTTGATGTCTTCTTTTTTGCCGGCTCCGCTTACAATTGTTGTGTTTTCTTTATCAATTGTTATTTTTTCGGCAGTACCTAAATATGAGAGGTCAGCACTTTCTAATTTATAGCCCCTTTCTTCAGAAATTACCGTACCACCGGTTAAGATGGCGATGTCTTCCAGCATTTCTTTTCTCCTGTCTCCAAATCCCGGTGCTTTAACAGCCGCTACTTTCAGTGATCCTCTTAATTTATTTACCACTAAGGTCGCCAATGCTTCACCGTCAATGTCTTCAGCAATTATTACTAATGGATTTCCTGTCTGGGCTGTTTTTTCCAATATGCCGAGCAGATCTTTCATTGTGGAGATCTTCTTGTCATATATCAAAATATAAGGTTTTTCCAGTACGGCTTCCATTTTCTCGGCATCTGTAATAAAGTAAGGCGAGATATATCCCCTGTCGAATTGCATTCCTTCAACTACTTCAACACTAGTATCAGTCCCTTTAGCCTCTTCAACAGTAATAACGCCTTCTTTTTGTACTTTTTCCATGGCTTCGGCAATCAATTTACCAATTTGCGGATCATTATTTGATGAAATGGTAGCTATCTGCTCTATTTTGTTATGATCACCCCCTACTGCCTTTGATTGTTTTTTAAGGTCTTTAACAACAACTTCAACAGCTTTATCAATACCTCTTTTTAAGTCCATGGGGTTAGCTCCGGCAGCAACATTTTTCAGACCGGCATTAATAATTGCTTTTGCCAGGACTGTTGCGGTTGTTGTTCCATCGCCAGCATCATCTGAAGTTTTGGATGCAACTTCTTTTAGCAGTTGTGCCCCCATATTTTCTGCGGGATCACTTAATTCTACTTCTTTTGCAACGGTAACACCGTCTTTTGTGATTTGCGGTGCTCCAAACTTTTTGTCAATAATTACATTTCGCCCTTTGGGACCTAATGTGATTTTTACAGCATCTGCTAATGCACTAACTCCTTTTTTTAATGCATCGCGCGCTTCGAGATCAAATGTTATTTTTTTTGCCATTTTATTAAATTTTAGGCCCCGGTCTAATCAACGAATGCTTGTTTGTCTGTAAAATATCTTTAGCAGGCAGGGCAGACAAGGATCAGGAAATAAAGGGCAGTTTAGTTAAAATAAATTAATTATTAAATAATTGCGAAAATATCTGATTCCCGCATAATAATATACTCTTTTTCGTTGAACGTTATTTCCGTGCCGGCATATTTACCATAAAGAATGGTATCGCCTTCTTTGAC
>JBDRNO010000254.1:0-5614 GCA_043811005.1 Bacteroidota bacterium
TATTTCCCCTTTTATGTCCCTGGTCGACGTACCTGTGAGCCTCGACGATTTGTTCCAGGGTATAAATCCGGTCGATAACCGTTTTGAGTTGCCCGTTTTTGGCCAGATTTATCAGTAAATTCAAATTTTCAAGTGTTGCCACTGGTGTGCCGTCATCCACGGAAATGTATTTTCCATTTGGAGCCAGAATATTTCTAAGTTGTAATTTCAGTTCCGAACTTTTTCTTTTCCCGACAGCATCCAGAATGAAATCAAAGTGTTCCTTAAGCTCAGAAATATTTTCCTTTTTGTAATCCACAACCTGGTCAGCGCCCAGTGATTTTACAAGAGCCACGTTTGATGTACCACACACTCCCGTTACTTTCGCACCGAAATATTTAGCTAACTGAACTGCTGAAGTCCCGATAGAACCTGAAGCACCATAGATTAGGACCCTCTGCTGTTCTTGAATATTGCCTCTTTTTATAAAGTGTAATGCCAAAAGACCACCATAAGGAATGGCCACAGCTTCTTCGAAACTCAGGTTTGCAGGTTTCTGAATCATAACACTGTCTTCAGTCAGACATTTGTATTCTGCATAGGTACCCAGCCTGATTTTGGTCGGCGACTTGACTGTCCAGGCAATCACCTGGTCGCCGGGTTTAAATAAGGTAACATCCTTCCCGGCTGATTCAATTTCTCCGGACAGAACCATTCCCAGTATCGGATTTCTTGGTTTTTTAAATCCCAACACCAATCCCATTAAAAGTCCTACAGGATTCCATATCGGGAGTTTAAATCCTCTGACTATGCAATCGCTTGCTGTTACTGATGTAGTTCTGATTTTAATAAGAACTTCATCTTTTTTTGGTTCAGGTTTTTCAACTTCTCTGAGTTGAAGGACCTCAGGTGGTCCGTATTTGCTACAAATTACTGCTTTCATTTTGGTCGGATTCATCATTAATATTTTTTACTCTTTAGTCTCCATCCAGTTAGAAGTGTTAACACCCTTAACTATTAACCAAACACCAATTATGATCTCAAAAAGAATGGCAGGGATGCCGGTAAATACCAATGATTTTATTGGGATAAGCAGAACGAGAATACTCTCGACAAATACCAAAAAGAAAGAAAAGATTCCAAAAGCTGCTAATAATCGTGGAATAAATCTGGCCTTGTAGAACAGGTAACAATAAAGTATTGAACCAAGACCTAAGAATGCAAACACGATATTCAGTGCAACAGCTTTTACTTCAAAAAGCAATTTGATAGTGCCCTCGGCAGACTCTGAATTCATGCCATTATTGATCAGGAATAAAATTATAATACTGCAGATAACCGTGAGGCTTCCTATCAAAGCCTCACCAATCCTGCTAAACAGAGCAGTTAAGGCGACTGTCTTATTAACCATATTGAGCAGATTATAGAGGGCCACTGAAAGAATTATCACACTCATAAACATAAGAAGGTCATATGTGGCACCAACTCTAAAAAGGAACTGGTTGGAGTCAATATTATTCATCGTGGCAGCGGTATCACCTTCAACAATTAATTTATAGGGACCAAAGATCATTGAAAGTATGGATGTTCCAATAATAAGCAGATAAGTTATCCCTGCTGTCTTAGCGCTTTTCTGGATCAGGTCTTTTGTTTTCATCATTTTAAATTTATATTGATTTTATAAGGATTTTTATTTAATAGCGGGTAAAACATATTTTTCAACTATCTCAAAAAGAGATGATTTAGCTGAATAATTTCCTCCGGTAAAGACCACCACCATCTCAAGCTCAGGAAAAACTATGATTTCCTGGCCACCCCAGCCACTAGCCCGGAAGATATTTATTTTCTCCCCAGAATGGGAAAACTCATTTATCCACCATGAATAGCCGTAATCGCATTTCCCTGTATCTTCAAGAGGGACTTTAATTCCGATATTATTGTTATAAGATTTGGAACTGTTTTCAATCCATTCCGAAGAAATAATTCTTGTATCATTCCATATTCCATCGTTTAAATAGGTAACACCAAACTTGAGCATATCCCTTGGGGTTAGCATCAGGGATCTTGCAGCATCGAACATTCCATTTTCATATTGCGTCCATCTCGTGTTGTCAATGCCGAGGGGTTGAAACAAATACTTCATCGAAAATTCATCAATATTCATATTAGAGGCATTTTTCAGGATTTCAGCCAGAATAACCATTCCTCCCCCATTGTAAGTGAATAGTCGACCAGGCTCTTTCCACCAGGGTCTTTCCAGAACACATTTTACCGGATCATCACATTCGAAATACAGCCTGTCAATATCATTGGCTGCTGTGCCATGTGCTGCTCCCCACTCATTCCATGCCAATCCCGAGGTCATTGTAAGCAGATGTTCAATTGTAATATATTCCTTATTGTCTGTCTTAAGGTATTGATGATCAGGCAAAAAATCAAATATTGATTGGTGGACATCAGTTATAAAGCCTTGATCAACAGCAATCCCAATACAAGCCGATGTAAAACTTTTGGTACAGGACATATTAGAATGGGACATATCCCTGTTCCAGTTAACCAGGTCGCCTCTATAACCCCGTGCATCCCACTTGTATTTATGCCCCTGGAAGTATTCTTCCAGTACAAGTTTGCCGTTTTTGTAAATAAGCATGGAATGTACCTCTTTGTATTTGCCACGGCAAATTCTGTTAATTGCTTTTACAATCAGGTTTGAATCCATATTTACCTCCACCAGTGAGCCAACCTGGATTCCATCATTAATATTCTCCGGTGAGTGGTAGATCCATTGACTGGAGATATCTTTTGCACAACCGATAAATAATAATGAGAAAACTAATAACAACAGGATTGATTTTTTCAATTCATATGATTTGTAGTTATTCATTTTTCTGATTTTTTGTATATTATTTAGTCTCACTTTTCTTTAATCCGAATAGTGGTCTTATGAAGCTTACTCTTTTGATTAAGAAATCATAAGTTACAAAACATCCTGCAATTGTTAGAATTAAAATTGAAATAAATCTAGCCAATACCGGAATACTCATTGGCATAATCAGAAGGGAAGCAAGGTACAAAAAGATCATATGTATAATATAGACCGGGTATGCAGCCTGGCTTAAATAGGTTAAAGTTCTACTTGGACGGTTAAGGTATTTGTATGCAAAACCAAACAGTGAAAATATCCAGAAGTTAGATTCAATAGCCTTGAGAATATTGGGTGCCTGCAGCTGGAATTCAAAGTAACGAAATACAAATAGTATGATAGCTACAGATAAATAAAGCCATCTCCATTTAAGTGCTGTCTGCCAGAAATCATCACCACTGTAAACCATTAAGAATCCAAACAGAAATGCCAGCAACCCTAGCAAAAACCCATGCAGTGTCATTGAATATGTCTCATATGTTTCCGGATTTACCAGAACTGCTTCCAGGACAAATGCTGCTACCACAAACAATAAACCTGCCGGGTTTCTGAAAATCCTCTCAAGCCACTTGTGAGTTATCCCGTTTTCATTTCTCTTTAAATAGTAGAAAAGAGGTAAAAGCAGTATCACGTAGATGAAAATATTGGCCAAAAACCATAAATGCGACTGGTTAAGTGAATAAGCTATTTCCTGGTTATAGTAAAGCTGCCATATCAGAAGGTGTATGGGAACGATGAAGACAACTCCAAACAGGAATGGAATGAGAATTCTTTTGGTTCTTTCAACTACCAATTTTTTCCAGTTCCGTGTCCTCATCGCAAAGCAAACTCCCATTCCCGAGACAAAGAATAAAAGAGGTATTCTCCATATATTCAGAATAGACATCGGCACCCATAAGGATTCTATTGGTTTATCACTTTGTATAAATCCTATAAAAACTCCCCAGGGCTGGAACCCTATTCCAATGTGATAGATCAGTAAAAACCCTATTGCTATTACCCTTAACCAATCTATATCGTATCTTCTGTTTGTAGTTGTCATATTATAAAAGTTTTCCCGGGTTAACGCAACATATCAGCTATATTAGGCCGGGCTTCCTCCAGCTTATTATAATCAAGCTTAAACCCGAATGGTCCCAGGTCCCTGCTGACCTGATCGTATACTGCTTTGACATCGCTGAAGGGAACTGAAACGGATTCGAGCGCAGTTGAACCAAAAATATTCCTTGTACTCTTGTCAGCACCCTTATCAAGCAAAGCCTTCACAAGCTCTGTGCGACCAAAAAAAGCAGCACAATAGAGTGCTGTAGAGCCTTCGTTGTTTGTGATGTTAATATCAGCGCCTCCATCTATTAAGGCTAAGGCAACCTCTGTTTTTCCAAATACTACAGCGGTAATAAGAGGAGTGGAACCTCCTGCAGGATCTTTGGAATTCAGGTCACTACCTGCACTGATATGCTGACGGATAGCCTTAAGATCACCGGTTACGGTAGCGGCATGTATGTCTATTGCCGGAGGCTGAGGTTTTGTCTGCTCAGAAGATGACGATTTCTCACCGTTTGATTTACCCTGCCTGTCACCACAGGAGACTATTAGAATAAGCGTACCGAAAAGGATTGCTGTAATACCTGTTTTAATTAAAAGAGTGATTTGTGTTTTCATAATTAACTTGTTTTAAATTTTACATTTATTTGATGATGTAAAGGTCCGGCAAATCCTGATGCAGGATATATCATCTATGCGCCTGACTTTATAAAGTTTGCTGATGTAGTTGTAATTATGATGCAGGAATATAAACTATGACGCATCTGCCCTGAAATGATATATGAGAAAGATTCCTGAAATGTTTTTTGTTTATCCGGAATGATGGTTGTATTTTTAATGAATATTAGCGTCTTTTACAATTAATTCCACCTAATTAATAGCTCTATAGGATGACAGATTCTAACTCTCCTGGTGATGATTTCTTAAACAAGGTTACCGGGATAATTGAGGAGAATATTTCAAATGAGCGCTTCGGAGTCTCTGAACTTGCCCGGGAAACTGGGATGAGCCGATCGAACCTGCTTCGAAAAATCAATAAAGAGACAAAATTATCAGTAAGCCAGTTTATCAGGCAGGTACGTCTTAAAAAGGCAATGGAAATTCTGCGGCAAAGCTCTTCAACCGTTTCTGAAGTATCATATAATGTTGGTTTTAGCAGCACATCTTATTTTGTTAAATGCTTCCATGATTATTATGGATACCCTCCCGGAGAAGTAGGGAAAAGAGATTCGGACGAAAGCAATTCCATTGTAAAGGGTCACTCAGGAAAAGGAAGATTGAGGGAAACACTTGGCACAATTGCTTTTATTATAATACTCGGCATTATCTTGCTGATTATATTCAAACCTTTTTCGAACCGGCAACAAAAGCTTGAAAAATCAATTGCCGTTTTACCTTTCAAAAACGACAGCAATGATTCTGCCAATGTCTATATTATTAATGGGTTAATGGAAGCCATTCTTGATAATCTTCAAAATATAAAAGACCTTAAAGTAATAAGCAGGACTTCAGCTGAAAAATACAGGAACACTTCCCTTAGAATTCCT
Source organism: Bacteroidota bacterium (assembly GCA_043811005.1). Taxonomy (GTDB): domain Bacteria; phylum Bacteroidota; class Bacteroidia; order NORP154; family NORP154; genus JBDRNO01. The sequence goes on from JBDRNO010000254.1 coordinate 5,494, forward strand.
GAGATTGCAAAGGAGCTGAATGTGAGTTATTTTGTTGAAGGAAGCGGCCAGAAGATAGGAGATCAGATATTGCTTCATATCCAATTGATAGAAGCATCGAGTGACAGGCATATCTGGTCGG
>JBDRNO010000255.1:0-7428 GCA_043811005.1 Bacteroidota bacterium
AAATTCACTACAACTATCTCTATAATATATCTACATTTTCTCAAAGACTTCGCGTTAAAAAAGGACCGTTTTCATCCTATACTGCAAAGTCAGCTTCGGCTGATGTAGGTCAGAGGAAAATATTTTGGTAATGATGTTAGATGTTGGATATTTGATATTGGATAAAGAGGTTTCTTAATTCTTCAATAGAGTTATAACCGTTTCCCTCAGTTTGTAGCTTCTAACCTGCCCCGGCCTGCGTTCCCTGACTTTTTCGATCTTTACTATGTCAAGACCCAGTTCCCTGCCCAATCTTGCTATTATAAAATTTAAACTTTTTCATGATTTTTAATTTTTAAAAATGACTTTTCTAATGTCTCCTGTATACCAAGTCAAATAAGCATCCCAGTAGTGTGAAAAAATTTATCTTTCCGCCTAAGCGGATCCACCTCAGGTGGAAAAACCCCAACTTCAAAATAAATCCCAATAACTAAATCCAAAAGAGAAAATACAACCTTAGTATTTAATACAAAGTCTGTCTAATAAACTTCGGACTTGTTTTTGTATGAAACGGGTTTGGATTGATAAAACGGAACGAAAGCTCAAAACCACCCCTGCCACTGCTTATTGCAGTTAGCTTAGAGATATTTATATCATAACTAAAGCCGATTGCGAATTTACCGAATTCAATTAAAGAAGATACAACGGCAGCATCTTTCAGGCGGTAGTGTGCCCCAAATGAAATAGCTGATCCTTGAACAAATTCTGTATATTTTGACCCCTCCCTTAACTGATATCTTATGGATAACCCCAACAATATTTCTTTAAGCGCGCCTTGTAAAAAGACAATTCCACCTGGCTGTACTGCCATGTTTGTGTTTTTGATCCCAATGGAAGATTTACCATGAATTATCACTCTCATGAATAGTTTGTTAATATCATTACTTATTTTAAAAGATTGATCGGGTTTGTTAATGTGAAGCATGGTCAGTCCCGCAGTGGCTTTTATTCCATCATTGGATGTCATTGAAACATTTTTGCTGCTGAAACCCCACCTAACACCCATTGAAAAATCAGGGTATCTAACAATATATAACCTTCCCTCTTCACCTGAAGATACATTGGTGTTAAAGACCTTACCATCGTACTGGCTTCCCCATTCAAGGTTTGAATTTTCATAACCCTGTTGTGAAAAACCACCCTGCAGCCCTGCGGATAAAGTATTCTTATCATTTATTCTTACATGAGATGCCAGCATAATGCTTGCCTTTGTTGTTCCATATTTCGTATCACCTGCAATATCCCTGATAAATGAGAAACCTGTTCCCAGAAGAACTTTTTTTAACTTTTCTGTATATATACCCATATCAAAAGTAAGGTCAAAGGTCTGGTAAGGGTTGACAATACTGCGCCATTGATCCTTGTAATTACTGTAAACTCTTTGTTCCCCGGTAAAGGCGCCTGCATTTGAAGGATTCAGGAGTAAGGGCGTCATCCAGTATTGTGACAGATGGCTGTCCTGTGAATAACACCGATTACACAGGTTTAATAAGATTACACTGGTTAATATGATTACACACCAGCCTACGCTAAAGCTTCCCGCTACGCTAAAGCTTCTCGGGACAAGTCGGCTGGCAAGGATTACGATGGTTTTTTTCATTGTTTGATTGTTTTATATTTAGTGTAATATTTGTTGTTTTTCACCCCTTTTGATCTCCCACTAAAAACAGAAGGAGAAAATCCACTGGCTCTCCCTCTCCTGTTTTTAGGAGGGGGTATGGGGGAGGTTACCTCACCAACGTAATATTTCCGCTCCTTGTATCCGTATTTCCCTCTATATCCGTTATTTTAAGATAATATACAAATACAGCCGGGTTTAATTCTTTTCCCTTACAAGTTCCGTCCCAGCCCTTTTCCTGGGCATTTGACTCAAAGACCTTTTCACCCCAGCGGTCATAGATTGTAAATTCCATTTCTTTTATGCCTGAACCAAAAACATATAGAACATCATTAAGATCATCACCATCAGGAGAAAAAATGTTAGGTACAAATATTTCACCTGCAATGACTGTGATATTGACAGAATTTGTATCAGTACAACCAGCTGCATCAGTAACTGCCAGGTAGTATGTAGTACTTTCTTCAGGGGTGGCGATCGGATTCTGGCAATTCGTACAAGACAATCCGTTAGAAGGGCTCCATGAGTAATCAACTCCACCCGAACCGGATAATTGTACGCTTTCTCCCTGGGTGATTGTTGCATCATCTTCTGCGGATGCTATTGGCAGGGGATTAACCATTATAGTTACATACAGTGTATCAGGCAAGCAACTGCCGGCAGAGATTATTACTACATAAGTTGTTGTTGTGGAAGGAGAGCCAATTGGATTGCTGATAGCAGAATCATTGAGGGAGCTATCAGGATTCCAGTTATATGAGTCGCCCCCGCTTGCATAAAGCTGAACACTGTTGCCAAAGCATATTGAAGTATCCGGACCGGCATTAGTTATCAGAGTGGTATCACCAACAATAACAGAGCCGTATAACTGGCATCCGTTTGCATCGGTAACAGTTGCAGTGTAAGCGCCTGGCAAAAGGTTTATTGCAGTATCAGTTGTTTGAGATAACGGATCATTCCATAAAAATGTATAAGGAGAAGTACCACCGGAGACAATAACCCATGCTGAACCGTCATTATTTCCGCACGTAGCGCTCTGGCTACCGGTTGTTATATTAAGCTGGGGTGGCTCTGAAATCGTTATGCTGTCTGTTCCGGAGCATCCGTTTGTATCATATATTACAACTGTATAACTACCAGCGGGCAGACCTGTTGCAGATGAATCTGTTTGTGAATTATAATCATTCCATTGATATGAATATGGAGATGTTCCGCCTGAGACAGTTGCCGAAGCCATACCGGTGGAATCTCCTTTACAATTGATTCCCGTTGAAATAGAAATGGATATACTTAATTGAGCAGGTTCGGAAATAGTCGTATTATATGAAGCAATACACCCTGTAGAGTCAGTAATAGTGACAGACACAACACCTACGCATAAGCCGGTAGTAGTTGTAAACGATCCTGTATCTGCCCCGGATATTGAATCCCCGTTAGACCAAACGATATTGAATGGAGCTATTCCGTTGGTTATTGTAACTGTTACTTGTCCATCGCATGCACCATAGCAAGACGCATTGTTTTGCGAAGTTATAGATGCAGCCAGAGAACAACCCGGTTCCTCAATATCAAAGATTCCCTGAACATAACAACCATTTGAATCTGTTATATCTACAGAATAAATACCGGCACATAAATTTGAAATATCTTCGGTAGTATCACCGGTATCCCAGTAAAAGGAATAAGGGGTTGTTCCTCCTGACACTATCAGATCAAAACTTCCGTCACAAGCTCCCGGAGCTGAAGCATCAGTTATATTAACATTTACAAATAAAGGGGTTGGTTCTGTAATTGTAGCTGAATTAATTGCTGTACAGCCATTATCATCTGTTGCTGTAACATCATAAGTGTTTGCAGTAACGTTGACAATATCGTCTGTTGATTGAAGTGTATTTGTCCAGGAATATGAATATGGTCCTGTTCCTCCTGCTGTTGTGGTATAAACAGCGCCATCACTTACACTCCAACAGCTTACATTCTGAATGGAATCAACAGATATGCTTAATTGAGCCGGTTGGGTAATAGTAGTGTTATCAGAGATTGTACAGCCGGCAGAATCAATAACGCCTACCATTAAAGCCCCAACGCATAGTCCGGTAGTTGTAGAATATGAACCTGTATCAATTCCTGAGAGGTTATCACCATTAGACCAGATAACAGAGAAAGGCATGGAACCGCCGGTGATGGTGACAGTCGCTTGTCCGTCACATGCTCCGAAGCAGGAAACGTTCACCTGTGATGTAATGGAAGCAGCAGGGGCTCCAAGGTCTGAAACAGAGGTAACAGCAGTATCATTACAGCCATTAAAATCAGTAACTGTTATGGTGTAAGAACCCGATGCAAGAATAGTATCTGTACAACTTGTAGTATCACCGTTACTCCACGAATAAGAATATGGAGGGGTTCCTCCGGTTACAGTATCAACACATGCCTGACCATTTGATGCACCGCATTCTGAAGGCGATGTTGTAGTTGTAATAACGAGTGCAGATGGTTCAAAGACAGTAACGGAGGCAGAGTCATCGCAGCCGGAGGCATCAGTGATGGAAACCCAATATGATCCGGCAGTTAGTCCCGTACATGAGGAACTGCTGCATCCGTTGCTCCATGCATAAGTGTAGGGCGCTGTGCCACCGGAAACGGTAACAGTGGCAGTTCCATTGCTGTCGCCGGCACATGCAGTGGAATCTGAGTTCATGATAATAGATAATACCGGTGAGATAGTAATGTTTATAGTATCCGATCCGGTACAACTGCCGGAGGTTACGGTTACGTAGTATGTCCCGGTTGCAGTTACATCAAGTGCTTGGTTGGTGGAGGTGTCATTCCACAGGTACGAGTCACCTGCACCGGCATCAAGGGTGATGGTGTCGCCAGCGCAGGCAGAGGTGTCCGCCCCTAGGTCAACAGTCAGTCCCAATGAGAAAGTGACATTTATAGTATCCGACCCGGTGCAACTACCCGATGTTACGGTTACGTAATATGTGCCTGTTGCAGTTACGTCAAGTGTCTGATTGGTGGAGGCGTCATTCCACACGTACGAGTCGCCTGCACCGGCATCCAGGGTGATGGTGTCGCCAACGCAAGCAGAGGTGTCCGCTCCAAGGTCAACAGTTAGTCCCGGAGAGAATGTAACATTAATAGTATCTGACCCCGTACAACTGCCCGAGGTTACGGTTACGTAATATGTGCCTGTTGCAGTTGCGTCAAGTGTCTGGTTGGTGGAGGCGTCATTCCAGATGTATGAGTCACCTGCACCGGCATCAAGGGTAATAGTGACGCCAGTGCATACAGTTGTGTCAGCGCCCAGGTCAACAGTCAGTCCCGGTGAAAAAGTAACGTTTATCGTATCAGTTCCTAAACAACCGGAACTAACAGATGTTCCTGTTATTTTCACATCATCAATATATGATTGGTCGCCACTGGAACTTCCTGCTGCATTAAAACGCAAAACAAAATTAGCCGTTGCATCAATATCAGGCAAATCAAAATGGTCTAATGTCCAGGGAATATCTGTATCTACATGTTCGTACATCATGTACCAGCTAATACCTCCATCCGGTGAATATTCGCTTCGTATTCCCTCATTAATATTGTCATTATCAATAATTTTCACATAATATTCGATATCTACACTTGAATATCCGGATAAATCAATGGAAGTATATTCCCATCCGCTGCTCCAGGCATCATCACAGTCTTCAAAATATAAATGAGGAGGATTTGCCGCAATCCCAGTATCGTTTATTTTTATATCGTCAGCTTCACCGGTTTGTACAGTCCATGTGTTATCCTGCCCTGTTCCGTCCCAGGGATCAGCTAAGTTAGGAAATGTTTCAAGGAATATAGTTTCCACAAACCCGTTTGTAACAGTAACGTAATATGTACCTGTTGATGCAATGTTCAATGTTTGGTTTACAGAGGCATCGTTCCACAGATATGAATCGCCAGTACCGGCATCCAGGATGATGCTATCTCCTCCACAGAGAGTGGTATCTGTTCCCAGGTTCACAATTGGATATGTCTTAAATGTAACGTCTGCCGTGTCAGAACCTGTACATCCGCCTGTTGTTACTGTTACATAATAAGTTCCTGATGAAGTAACATCCAATGTTTGGTTTGTAGAGGCGTCATTCCACAGATATGAATCGCCAAATCCTGCATCAAGGGTAATGATATCTCCTGTACAGGCGCCCTGGTCCGTACCCAGGTCAACTGATGGCACGGGATTTACAGTAACTGTTATTGTATCGGCATCAGAACAGCCGGGTACATCAACAGGGAAGCATAGGCGGTATATTAAATCGGCGCTTCTGTCAGAATGCCAGAGGCATGTTCCGTCAAATGCAAGACCATGGGGTGATGAACCGGGACTGGCAAATGAATGTTCAACCACACCGCTAACAGGATTGAGACCAAATATTCTTGGATCAGCGCCATCGTAACTGCTTACCCAAAAAATATCGTGAATTTCATCATAAGCTGCTCCTTCCTGCCAGGGACGGGGGAGCAGAAACCCATTGATAGTATTGTTCCAGCTTGTTATATTCGTTACATAAGCGCTATCTAAACCTATTCCTCCTTCAGAAGCTTCCCATAGATTATTTGCACCCTCCCAGCCAAGACCAGCTGTAGTACAGCCTGCATTTTGGTTATGAGTCAGGTAAGGACCGCCTATGATAGCGCCAACAGTGTTAATCTTATAGATATAGCTTCCCGGGGCAGGAACTGTCCCTGAACCCCCGACCCAAAGATATGTCCCATCGTAAGTTAAGCCATAACAACTATACGTTCCTCCTCCATCGGGTGCATTAAATGAAGATATTAGCGCACCTGTTGCAGGATTTATTTCATATATAACAGCAGGAATAGGGAGATTAGAAACCTGCCAAAGATTAGTTCCATCCCATGCCAAATCGCCTGTTTCAGTTGTTTGAGAGGCAAATGATTTGTCAACAATCAGCGAGGAGCCGAGATCAGAGGGATCGTTTGACGTCAAAATAACGGTGTATGTTCCGGATGAAGTGTAGGTATGGTTTTCAGAGATACCCCAAGGTCCTGATCCAAACAAGGAGTCCTGAACTACCGGTGTGCCATCGCCAAAGTCTAATGACCAGTATATGGGTACAGTTGTTCCTGATGAAGATATTGTTGCATTATAAGTATAATTTTCATTTTCACATGTTGCTGCATTAGATGTTCCGCTTATCGTTATCGTGCATTGGGCATAAGTATTTATGATGCATGAGGATAGAACCGGTAATATGATTATTGAATAAACTGATGCTTTGATTATTCGTAGTTTTTCTTTCATTTATACATAATTTTTTTAGTGAATACTTTTGTTTCATTTTTCAGGACAACTAAATACATTTCTTCTGACATTTTGCCAATATTAATTTTTACATTATTTAGCCCATAATCAGATATTTTCTTTTCTGATACTAATAAACGTCCTATTATATCGAATAATTCAATTGTATAATTCTCATTTCCCGTTGAATTAAATATTACAGTTATAGTATTATCATTATTTTGACTATTTGCTATAACATCAATTAATTCAAATTCAGGATCGGACTCAAGTTCTTCACAATTTGCAGAAATAATATCAGAATAAGTAAACGCACTATCATAATCGGTTTGTTTTAATCTGTAATATATTTTGACTCCGTTCAGGGTGACATTTTCGTCAACAGCAGAGTAATTGATTATTTGATTACTATTACCTGCACCATCTATTGTTGTTACTATTTCCCAATTACCTGGGA
>JBDRNO010000256.1:0-8071 GCA_043811005.1 Bacteroidota bacterium
GATAAAATCGTACAGCTATACATTTATCCTTTTCATTAAATATATGCATGTGAATAAGAACATACCTGTAACTAAGCTTTCATTCACTCTTCTTAATAGGGATTTGGTTGCAGGGTTCCTTGATTGGCTCCAGAAAGAAAGGGGCTGTGGCGAGGCTACCCGCAATCAGCGATTAGCAGCCATATCTTCCTTCATTAAATATGCCGAATATATGAACCCAAGCCATTTATTTGATTGTCATCAAATATTATCCATTCCTTCTAAAAAGACAGAAAGCAAAGTTTTTAATTATCTGAATATTGACGGAATGAAACTTTTGTTGCAACAACCCAACACTCAAAAAGCCAAAGGACTCCGGAACATAGCCTTGTTATCGTTGATGTACGAAAGTGCCGCAAGGGTTCAGGAGATTATTGATCTGACACCTACTTCCCTATTCATCACAAATAAACCATACAGGGTTATCCTGCATGGGAAGGGCAACAAATACAGGTCAATACCTCTTCCCGATAAGCAGGTAGGAATTCTCAGACAATACATGACCCAAAGTGGTCTTTTAAACAGGGAAAATGCACAAAAACCTTTGTTCCCAAATTATCAGGGGCAGAAAATGACACGTAATGGGGTTAATAATATACTGGTTAAATATGTAAAGATGGCTAACGAGAAAAACCCCTCATTGGTACCTGATCATCTGAGTTGCCATGCCATAAGGCATACCAAGGCTATGCATTTATTGGAATCAAAGGTTGAATTGATACATATTAGAGACTTCCTGGGACACAAATCGGTATTGACTACGGAAATATACGCTCGGATGAATCCTAAATTTACGTTTGAAGCGGTAAAGAACGCGTATAAAAACATAACTGCTGATAATATACCAGCCTGGAAGGGTAATAATGAATTAATGGTAATGCTGAAAAACCTTGCTAAATGAGACAAGATATTATGCGAAGTAATTAGCGAAATTAGGACAACTAAGTAGATGGTTCACAACAGATACCATTGTATTACTTCGCATAATAAAAAAGTGAGGATAATCGGCCAGGGTCGGTTCTCCGATAAACTCGTACCATTTAACCACAGGAAGCTGCGATGTTATTAATGTTGACTTTTTCCCGTACCTGTCTTCAAGTATTTGCAGGATCGCCAGTCTCGATATATTGTCAAGGGGTGTTAAACCGAAGTCGTCAAGTATCAATAAATGTGTTTTTTCGATTTGATTAAGCAGTTTAATAAACGTGCCATCAAGTTTGGACTGAGATACTTTTTCCAGGAAGCGGTTCATGCCAAAATAGATGACCCGATAACCCAGCGAACAAGCCTGCCTGCCAAGGGCACAGGCCAGATAGCTTTTGCCGCACCCGGTAGCACCGGTTATAAGTATATTTTCGGCGCGGTCAATAACAAGTCCATCGGCAAGCTTCATGAGCTGATCCGTTGTAATATTCCGTGCCGGGTTGCAATAGACCTGTTCCAGTATAGCATTATAACGAAGTTTGCTTTGCCTGAGATAAAGTTGTGTTTTCTGGTTGACCCTGTGTTGCAGCTCCGCCTCTGCCATCCGTGCTATGAGCTGGTCAGCAGACACCTGCTCGTGCACCGGCACAGAGAGAGCTGCCTCGTAGGTCCTGACCATACCATGAAGTTTTAATTTTCTTAACTGATCAACTGTTGTCTGAACATTCATAATGATTTTGATTTTATTGATTTAATTGTATGCTTCTGCTCCCCTTATGTTCTCATGCTCCGGGATAAAAAGGGTTAATTCATTTTCACTTGTGGGTATTTTATCAAGGTTGTTTTTAAGTATGTTATGGAGTATCTTATAGTTAATCCGACTTCCTGTGTTTGCCCGTTTGCAGGCAGCTTCAAGCCTGGCGTTACCATATTTATCTGCAAGTTTCAATACACCAAGACATCCATCATATGTCTGTTCGATAAATGCCTTTGATCCCAAAAGACGATTGATTGCTATTTTGGTTTGTTCCCCAATACGGGAAGCTTTGATTATGAAGTCATCTTCTGTCCATCCTTTTTGCTCTTTGTATCTCAGGTGAGACTCCGGCATATGTTCAGGCAGTGTTGTGTAACCGTTACGGCGATAGTCTCTTTTATGTGTCGCTATACGCTGGATATTATCGATAAATATCTCTACAACCTGCTCATCATAAACAATGACCGTCTCCTTTCCAATATATTGATGAGGAACGCTGTACTGATGCCAGTCTTCTCCAAGTATAACATGATAATTTGGCTTGACCTTAGCCTTGGTACGGTATTTAAGTGTGAAAGGCTCTGCAGGCAGTTCCCTGAGCAATGGTTTTTCTTCATTAATAAACCGATCATTCCGGCTTACCCCTTGCTTAAACATTAAACGATTATTAAACTCCTCGAGCAGATCCCGGACACGCGCTTTAAGTTCCGCTAGACTATAAAATGTCTCATCACGCATCCTGGCATTTATCCTCTGGTATGACAGGTGTACACTTTTTTCAACAGAGGGCTTATCTTTTGGCTTAGCCGGTCTTGTGGCTTTCAAAGAGGTGTTGTAGTGAACGGACCATTGTTCGGTCAGTAGTGTAAATGACGGTTCATAACGGTTCGTTTGTGTCACAATTTGTTTCATATTGTCTGACAGAACTACCTTTGTAATACCACCAAAGTATTCTGCGGTACGGTTAAGGGCGGGCACCAGGTGCTCCAGCCTTCCGGAGACAAGAGGCTCTATATAACTAAAGGAACTATATGGCAAAGTACACACCAACACCGGGCATTCAACAACTTCGCCGGTTGCCCGATCAACGTAGCTCATCTTTTTACCTGCAAAATCGATCTCAAGAAGCTCACCGGGAGAGTATGTATTATGGTAAACAGGACTCTTTTTATAGCTGTGTTTTGAAAGAAGATCACAAAACTGAGAGTAGCTGTAGCTATCAGGTGCCGACTGCCGATATTCATTCCACAAAAGCTCCCTGGTTACGCCGGTTCTGTTTAATTCATTTAAAAAATAGTCAAGATGTTCATTAAGGTACTTTCGCCTGGAATCCGGCTCTTTAATGGTCTCTTTGGTGTAAACAATCGCTGCAAGGTCAGTATCTGGCAACTGCAGCAACTCATTATAGCTCTTGCCTGTTTGCCAAAAACGCAACTCATAAGAATCGATGGTGTTGCGGCTTGCCCCGGTTTGCCGGCTGGCCTCACGCTTACTGTGACCATCTGATAATAACTGTAATATCCGACGTACTTGTAACATACTCTTTGGTTTATTTGCCATGTTAATTGATTTTGCAACCAAATTAACAAAGCTCTTCGTTACAAATCCGCCGTCGGTGGGTGGCTCAGTTTCTGCCGGAATGACAGGCCTTAAAAATCCTTTAAAGAGTGGCTCACTTTCGTCCGGAACAGGTGGCTCACATTGCTCCGGAATAAGTGGCTCAGTTTACTCCGGAATAAGTGGCTCAGTTTAGTCCGGATTATTCATTTTCATAATGTTAAGTTTTAATTATGGAAGTTAAGATATTTTAAAACCCAAGTCAAATAAATCTAACTCATTACATAATATCTAATTGCCACATCTTTCGAATAGAGATGTGGTAAAATGCCACCTATTTATCTGTCTGCTAATACATTAACATAAAATACACACTGGTTTCAGGACAAGACTGTTTAAGATTAGATTCTAATTTTTATGGGTACGGATTAAGGAAAACCTACAGTAAATTACACTCGTTTAATTACTTTTTGTTGCTTTTAGTCCCCTTCCCTTCAAACGCCTTCCACCATGTATTATCTTTCAAATTTTCACCTTTTACACTAAATGACATCCAGTCATCACTAAAATTCCATGTCCATCGTGAAACTTCAACTTTCCCATTTGGATAATACATAGTTCCATTTTCTGTGCAAGTTCTCTTATCTGTAAATGTGGGTGTTGAGTTAAACCAACTTCCATCATCATAAAAAATATGTGTCATACATATTTTCTTAATAGGGTCGTAACCTGTTATCTCAACACCATTTTGTGTATAGTTTTTTGTTTTCCATTGGTGTAAAATCTCAAGTGCATAACCATTTAAAATCCTTTGACCTGTAAGCGTCCAATCTACATGATAGTAGGGTGCAGATAGACTATCACGTGCTTCTCCTTGAATATTCCAGATTCCAGACCAAGCATCCAATACATTATATTCAGACCCTGCTTTGGGGGATTCTTTTTGTGTGGTTTGTGCTTGTATTCCGTTTGTACAGAAAAACAGGAATACAGCAATTATTGTGGTTAAACAGAATGCTTTCATTTGATTGGGTTTGTTTATGAATACCTATTTTACTCGTGTATATGCATCAATTTTAACAGGATTGTTATTTACAAAGGTAGTTTCCACCAGTACATTAGGTGAAGTTAATTCGACTTCCCACTTTGAAGTTGCTCTTTCTGAATTCGAAATATCACTATATGGGAACATAACGCATTTATTTTTTGATGAGAACCAAGTTACATAAAGTGCAATGTCCACCCCTTTAATCATTTCAGAAAGAATGAATTTATCAGTTGTTTTGTCATATCCCCAAAGTTCTTTTCCTTCTGTAACAATTTTCCCTTTTGTGACATATTTAAAATAACCTTCAACTCCCGTCCCAAAAGATTTTATATCCCAGTAACAAATTGTGTCTTTAGCCACATCACACTTCCAAGAACCTATTAACTGCTTCATCAACTCAACCTGATTGAGCGTGGTTTGTGCCTGTAATCCATTTGTACATAGTAACATGAATACAGCAATCATTGTGGTAAAACAAAATGTTTTCATGGATTGTTTATTGGATTACATTACAGACTTTCCATCGGTTTACGAGTGTTCCAGATGCCTACACTACACTTCCAATATCCATCTATCTTCTTATAGATATCAACAAACTTGTCCACATATTCGACAGTCCCATTTGGTGTTTTTAGGCTGTAGTGAACAGTACCTCTGGCGTATCCGAGGTCTCCAGAAGCTGAAACTTCAATATTGTCAATTGTCTGTGTAATGGTGTTATGAAGATAGGTGGTATCAGAAAAGTATATTTCCCATGATTTTCTGATAGCTTCTATACCAACAGAAATTGGTTTGTTTGGTTCTATCTGAACAGCGTCTGACGTATAAATACTTAGAACTTTATTGATGTCTTTTGCCTTGTTAGCAGCTATCCACTGGTCTTCGATGTTGCGAATTGCATCAGCTTCAGCAACCAGATTCACTTTCGGGGTGGAATTGCATCCGATTAAAATGATGCACGTCCAAAAAAGTAAAGTAATTTTTTTCATGGTCTTAATGTTTTATTAATATTCAAAATCAAAAAATTGATTAATTATCGTTTAAAAATAGTCTTTAAACCATTAGTAAGTGCTGTTGAATAAACTGAGATATGAGTCTCACCTTCAAATATTTGTGGAACAAATTTAAAACCTTCATAATTACGCATCTGGATATTCTTGATGAATTCATCAGTGGGATTAATAATCAAATCTTTATCATCCAAAGAACCATAAGCAATATAAACAGTCTTATTTAATTCCTTATGATTGCTAGAGTATTCAGTTTCCAGTTTAAAAATGCTTTTATAATTCCAACTTAATGGCGGAGCAATAATAATATAACTATTAAACATTTCGGGTTGTGTAAACAGAACATAGGAACTTAGCATCCCACCGAAAGATATACCCATAATTGTAACTGAATCCTTATTTGTTCGATAGTTTTTGTTGATGGCAGGAAATAATTCATTCTTCATAAATTTCAGAAAGTTGTCTGCTCCACCAGTACTTTTAAACCAACCTTTAGCAGAAACAGTATCATTGCAGTGTGTATAATCTCTTGCCCTTTTTCCCCACCAGATATTCGTACCTTTCCCGTAACTTATGCCAATCACAATAATATCCTTAATCTCATTACTCCACATCAACCAGTCTGCAATTTCTTTAGTCATTCCAAATGATTTATCACCATCCAGAACATAGAGAACTGGGTAAGATTTTTTTGATGGAGAATAGCCGATTGGTAAGCCTACCTGAATTATGTAATTTTCACCTGCAACATATTTTGATTCTATATAAAATTGCTCAGTGTTATCAAGGCAGACCTTATTTGGTTTTGGTTGTGTAGTTTGAGCCAGTATCACATTTGTACAGAGTAACAGGAAGTAACAGGAATGCGACAACCATTGTTGTTAAACATAATGTTTTCATATAACTGGATTTGAATAATGGATGTCTATTTTACCCGTGTCCAAGAATATGTTCTAACTGGTTTGCCGTTAACTATGTCAGTTTTTATTGTCAAGTCGGGGGATTTAAATTCATATATTGCTTTTGAAGTAGCCTGTTCTGGATTGGAAATGAACTCAAGCGGAATCCTTTCGCATGTATTCTCCGATGTAAACCAAAATACCATAAGAACAATTTCTGGATTATCTTTCCAAATTCTTGCGCAAATATATTTATCGTATTTTTTGTCATACCCCCAAACATTCTTCTCTTCAGACAAAACTTTATCTTTGAACAGCATCTTTTGATTTGCTTCCAATCCACTAATTCCAAAAGATTTAATATCTGAAATAACAACTGTGTCTTTGCCTAATTCGCCCTTAAACTTACCTGCAAACTTCTTCATCAATTCAACCTGATTGAGTTCTTTTGGAGTGTCGCTTGCTTTAACAATTCTTTCTACACCAGATTCAACACAGTTAATCTCTTTCCAACTGTTATTAACTTTTTTAAACAAGGTTTGCATTGCCCATGGGTCTTGCAGAACAGAATGACCATCCTTGAAATTCATTAGCCACTTTGTGTTCGCTGTATATAGGACAGTGGAATTATCAAGAACAACATATTTTTCATCTGCTATTGTCCCCTTTTGATTTAGTAATGAACTAAAAAAAAGTTTCATAGTGTCAACAGATTCCTTATAATTGAAAGTCTTCCCATTGTTTATGTAAACAAAGTCAGGTGAATCAAGATATAATGCAACTACCATGTCAAAATTAGCCTCTTCACACCCTTTATAAAGCGTATTTACAACTTCTTTTACTTCTCCTTTTATTTTCTCTTTCTGAGCATCAGACACTGGCTTATTGTTTGTACTACATGAGAAACTTACAATTAGTAAAACCAGAAAAATAAGTTTTGTTTTCATTTGATTGGGTATTAAATTATGAATCACTATTTTATCCGTGAATAAGTATCAGTTTTGATTGGTTGGTTATTTTTCATTGTAGTTTCCACAAATATATCAGATGATTTAAATTCTCCTTCCCATTTAAATGATGCACCATCAGGATTAGAAATATCACTATATGGAAGCATTAAGTATTTGTTTTTTGAAATAAACCAGACTGCCCAAAACTCTATGTCCATTCCTTTAGTTATTTGAGCAATAACGTATTTATCAACATTTTTGTCATACCCCCAAAGTAGTTTCGCTTCTGAATATGTTTTTCCTTTCGTGGCATACTTAAAATTCAATTCAATTCCTGTTCCATAGGATTTATTTTCACCATAAAAGACTGTGTCTTTGGCAATATCACACTTCCAATTGCCTAAAAACTGCTTCATCAACTCAACCTGATTTATTTCCTTCGATGGTTCTTTGTACTTGAGGGTTTGCTCAACCCAAGAATCAACCCAATAAATTATTCTCCATTTGTTATTGATTTTTTTAAACATAAACATAAATGCTTCTGGGTCTTCGAGTATAGAATGACCATCCTTATAATTCTGTAACCACTTAGACTTTGTTGTATACAGGACAGTAGAATTATCAAGAACCTTATATTTCTCATCCCCAATTGTAAGTTTTTGATTTATCATTTTATCAAAAAGAGGTCTCATAGCCATTAATTCTTGGTAATTATAAGTTTTCCCATTGCCAATGTATTCAAAATCAGGAGAATCAAGGAATGGTTCAATAGCCATATCAAAATTTAACTCTTCACATCCTTTAATGAAGGTATTTACAACCTCTTTTACTTCTCCTTGTATTTTCTCTTTTTGAGCATTAGATACAGGCTTATTGTTTGTACCACA
>JBDRNO010000257.1:0-24737 GCA_043811005.1 Bacteroidota bacterium
GCCGTCATCTCTGACGACTACGCAAGGCTCACTTCCGGTGGCTGACCAACCTTGCCGGACGGGATTGGTTACCCGCAGGATTGCTTTGAGGTGTTTCATTTTATTATGAAAATCCCCACCTCACGGGCTTTCATGGCGCAATAATGATGTGCCTGCTACGGGTTGGCTTTTAATTGTTCAGTTATAATGATTTATTCAATTATTATCTGTTTATTGACTACTCCCTTGACGCCTATTGCTAAACGAGATACGGGATATGATAAATTTATATGTAATCGCTTGCTGTGTGGTTTATAATTTCATCCAGTTCCTGTTCGGTTATATTTCCTAAATCGCTTTTGGAATAGATATAAACAAGGACAATTTGCTTAGTATTGTAATTTACCAAAGTAAATAATCGGAAGCCTCCGCTTTTACCCTTTTGTGCACTGCTGTTTCGTATCCTTGTTTTATAAAGGTTATCCCCAAGTGCAATACCCAAATGGTCAATGTTCTGTATTCCGTCCAGAAAATGGTCAATATCTTTTCCGATTTTCGGGTACCGTTTTGTCAGCTTCTTTACTTGCTTAGCGAAAAAAGCCGTTTGCTCGATGTGGTATTCTTGCATTATTTAAGTGTAACTTTCTTGCCTTTCCAAGGAATGATGTTGCCTTTTTTTAAGTCATTCAATGACTCGGCAATCTCTGCCTCAATTTTAGCCATCTCAAGATATTTATCCGTTTCTTTTACCTGAACAAAATCAATTTGCTTGAGGAAAGCAAGCAATGTCTGTGCCTTTTTGCCGTCTGACATGCTTAAAAGTACTTGTTTCATAACTGCATGATTTAAAAATATGTTAATTGATTACAAATGTAATTGTTTTTTTGTAAAAGAAATGAGCCCAGCCATTATTTTAATTCACAACAAAGCTATAATAAAATACTATTTCTAAAGAACGGTTGTTCTTACGAACAGGCAAATAGATAAATTAATTCAAACACAAAAAAAGGTCTGCAAAAGCAAACCTTTTTGGCATCAACTATTCCGCTTATGCAGAACAATCAAAATCGGACACACAAATATAATAATATTTTATAGCAATCAATCCCGGACTTTCTCTTCTTCTTTCTTAAACCAGCCCAACAAATAAGCAACGCCCATCCCTAAAAGCCCTATCACACCAATAGCTAATAATATAGCAAGATTACTCATTAATCGTTATTTGTGCATTTATTTTGTCACAATAAAATACTTTTTTCGTGACAAATTGATGGTGTAAAAATACAACTTTTTCATAAACTATTTAATCATAAAAACACCCCGCCACCGGCAAGTTTAGTAACAATTTCCGCACGGGAAAAAGGACAGTAATTTTTATAAAGCTCAGTAACCCGTGCGGTTCTTCAATCAACAAAATGCCAATCCTCTTTTAATCTTATTGATCGCTTTTACAAATTTCTCATGCAATCAGGATCAGTCAGACAATCACACCTCACGGGTGATCACCCGAAAGGGTGATAAAATATTCCGCAACATCTCTCTTGGTCACTAACTTGGTCGTTTACTTAGTCGCTAAGTATTTAAATCCATATTTTCCTACTTCAATGTATCTGGTAATACTTCACTTCACATTACCAGTTGCCGTTTTTTCAATAGAACAGCAACTTTTCACTGGATAGGTCAATAGAATGGTAATTAATTATTAATAACCAACTTGAATCACCGTTAAGCTATAACACATATTAATATTATATTAACTCCAATTTGATTAACGCCAATTAACACGCTTTAGGAATCCTTGTTCTAAAATACGGTGAATGAATCCCTTATTAATCATCATAATTACCATTCTATTGACAAATAATTGCAATTCTATTGCACACTAACACAATATAAAAAAAGTTAGAATTTTATCATTATTTAATTTTGTCCTATAATAATTGTTATGTTAAACGGCACCTGCACACCTATATTTAGTGAGTTTTACAATTCTTTCCCCTCTCCCCTACCCTGCCAGCTTTGCCTGAAACACCCCATATAACAAACCCTGAAACAGTTCTTCCCTCTTTTTCAAGCTCTGCTGGAAATATTTATTTTATGGAGGTTGTGGTTATCTAAACTGGGAATAGGGAAAACCCTTAAAATAAATTCAGGGTAAACCCTTAAAAAGGTAAACGCATAAATTTGAATGTAGTGGTTCCCTCTACGACCTCACCCCGCCTACGCGGGCCGTAGCCGTTTTGGCGGGCGAAGGCCCGGCCCTCTCCTTGCCACCCCGGCAGTAGCCGAAGAAGGAAAGGGAGACCCAGCGCGCAACACATCATCCGGGTCATCCGCTAGAAAAGTATTGATTCGAGGTATTGAAACAAAAGGTAAAAGTCCCCGCCAGCTGGCGGGGATTTAGGGGGCGAAAAAACAGGGCTGTCCTGCCTGCTCCGCCAATTGGCGGAGCAGGCAGGTAAACCCCCATCACTTAGTCACCTGTTTAATTAAATAGTAAAGGGCGAATGCCAATCCAAGAAGTGTAAGGGTGAGAGTAAACGCTGGAAATTCGAGGTTTAAATATTCATCCAGCTTAATGCCTCCAAATAATCCCAGTAAGATAATGGCTATCATTTGAAAAGCGAGGGCTGAGTATTTGGCATAATCCTTAAGCAATTTTTTCTCCGGCTTGCCGGGTAGTTTCACCTTTGTTCTCATCATACGTTTTACCTGCTCCGTCAAAATCGGAACCGGATCTTCCATCCCTGGCAGAGATGTCTTTAATCACAGCGCCCATACTGCATGTTCCGGAAAAGCTTGCGCCCGGCTCAATAGCCAGTTTATTGGTAATAATATCACCTGAAAACTTGGCTGCAGGTTTCAGGGAAAGGAGTTCGGCAACGTTTATTTTTGCCTTAACCGTCCCTGATATGTCGGCATTCTGACATGTGATCTGTCCCTCTATCATTCCTGAATTTCCTATAACAACCTTTCCCTTTGAATTAATAGACCCTTTTATTGTTCCATCAATCCGAATGTCCCCATTTGACCTGATGTTTCCATCTATAACCGTCCCCGCTCCAATAAGGTTAACAGAAGAGGATTCAATTTCATTGTTCTTTGCCATGGCTTCATTTTTTTTAAACATTTTGAATTTCTTTAATTCTTAAATACAAATTTAAAAAAACAAATTTATAAAAATTTTCTCAACTACCAAAATAATTAGACCCGTCCTCAATATATGTTACGAGATATTTCATCACTTCTTCCTGAAATATATTGCTATTAGTTAATTTACACCTTATAGACGGGTCTAATTATTTTTATAGTTTTGTTTAAAGAAAGCCAGGTAGTCGTCAATGTTTTTTTGGTCATAAAAAATCAGGAAATTATCTGCAGAAATAATGAACTGTTGATAATTATCAGGATTAATCGCTGACAAGACGGTTTTGTTCTCCCGTATTGCATCATAATAATCAATTCCCTTGATCATATTTTTAAATTTTTTAACAACAATTAACTGGTTTTCGGCATCGAGAAACATATTATCTATATCTAATCTTCCCATTCTGAAAAAATTTGAGTTATAATCAGAGACGCTGGTTTTCAGTTGAATTATATCAACGCTTGTATCAGGAACTACCAAAATATAATAATGAGCTGCATTTTTATTGAATGTGAAGAACCCGGCTGGAATAGTATCTTTAAGAATATCGCTCATTGTATCGGTTTTTGGTCTTTTTAATTTAGAGATATAGTCCAAGATCTCCTGTGCCTGGGTTTTCACTTCATCATCCGGGTATTTTTTCACAACTTCTTTCAGAGCTGTTTCAAAGGCGGGAATATCTTTTGTTTTTCCGGTCGAAAGGGCTTTTAAATAATCGAACTTAGGCATTAGTGCATTGTCAGGGAACAATGAGTCTGCCGAGTTACATCTTCTCAAAACCAATTCATATTGATTATTGGTATAGCCCTGGTAAGTTTCTCTGTAATACCGCTCAATTTTATTCTTTTCATCTTCCATTTCTTTGATATAATCGGGATTATTAATGATCTTGCTGTAATCGCTGTCGGGATAATCTGTCAATATGATATTTTTATAATATTCCGAGCGGTTTTGATCACCAGTGGATAAATACAATCTGTATAAGTGATAGCAAGTTGAAAGCCGGTATTTGTTTTCCGGGTATCTTTCCAGAAGCTCTTCAAATACTTTTGCAGATTGTTTCTCATCAAGAAGCAGTTCTTTATAAATTATTCCGAGGTTAAAGTATGCCTCTATTATCCTGCTGTGGGATTCCTCCATTTGTTTCTTGGTAAGAGGAATATTCTTAAGGTAGGTATTCTTATCCTTTAAATCGCCTGTAACTTTCCCTATGCCGCTAATATCTTCATCATCTGTCCCTGAGGAAGTATCAGCTATTTCAGTAATGAAGCTCTTTTTATTTTTTCTTCTCCAGTTATCCTCCAGTTCCCTGTCTCCCCATTTTCTAAGAAATTCAGAGAACCCGAAACTTATAGCAGTGGGATTATAAAAATACCATTGTGAGCCCACGTTCCTATTATTATCCCTGGTATTGTCCTGACCATACATTGACCTGTATTTGGCCTGGCTATCTTCTTCGCGTTCTTCCTGTTCATCTTCAATTATTTTTGCTATAATCCCTCTAATAATCTTATCCAGCTCTTTTTGGCTCATTGCAGCAAGTTGTTGCAAACTGTCCTCATAAGCGATAATGTTCAGATTTCTAACAATATCTGTTAGCGAGTTTTTTTTATTTACGATACGTGAATAATCATGATAATCATCTGATAAAAATGTAGCGGCACTATCATAATATGCCCTCGCTAAAGGATAAGACGGCTGCTCAAAGAAAATATCAGCTAATTTCAAAAAAGAAAGACCTTTTTGGTGAGTATTGGAAACACTTGAACTTACTGAAAGTTTGAGATATTTGATAGTAGAATTGAAATCCCCCTCTTTTTGTGCAATAATGGCTAATGTATAATATATCTGGTCATAATATTCAGCATTTTCTTCCTCCCTGAGCATTTTCTCAAGCTGTTGCTTTATCTCTTTACTGTTTCTTGCACTTAGCCCCTTTGCCATGCTTATCCTTGCCTGGAAAGCCATTTCATAAGAAGGTCTCATATTAAGCACATCTTCAAAATAACCTGAAGCTTTATTATAGTCACCCTGTAGTTGGTATAATTGAGCGAGGATAAATGTATATCGTGTGCGGATCTGTTTTTTTCTTGTTAGTTCAATTGCTTTCTTCAGTGGTATTATGGCAGAAGGGTACTTCTTTTGTCTTATATAAAAATCTGCATGAGTAGCAGAGAGGTCAGCCATTATTTTTTTAGGTATCTTTTTCTTGTTTTTTTTATCATAAAGTATATCCAAAATTGTTTGTGATTCATTAAAATTCCCCAATTGGTTATTTGATTTAATCATCCATACCAGGGCTTCATACTTTATTGAATTTTTCTTGTATTGCTTGGCTATAAATTCAAAAGTTATTATTGCTTTATAAAAATCATGCTTATAAAAATGTGCTTGCCCGATCATTAAATAGCTGTCATCAATCCAATTTTTATAATCATCCCCGGTTTTTTTTTCTTTTTTCTTTTCACGCTTTTTACCTGGTTTTTTATTGCGTTTTTTATTGGTTTTATTCTTTGGTTTTGCATTAATCTCATGTCTTTGAATGACCTTGGATGCTTTTTCAATGGCTATATCCATTTCCGGATAGATGTTCTTGGCTTTTGTATCAGTTCCGTATTTAAAAACCTGGAGCACATCATCGTAATTATCTTCGTGAAGGTTTTCCAGTTTGGTAACCCCTTCCTTAAGACTCTCATTACCATAAAAATAAGCGTTATAATGTGCGGTAATATTGTGATAGGTGCGATTGATCAGGTTGTTCCTTTTTGTTGAACACTGAATCATCACTGTAATGAGCCCAAGGAGAAATAATAATGAAAAAAATTTATTTAAGCGGTATTTCATATTGTATCGGAATTCCAATATTTTAAAAAACTTTATATTAGAATTTATCTTTTCTTGATTTAATAATCAGGTTCTGGGTTCTTGGTTGTTAGTTTTTTACTCAAACTCCGTAACCAGTACATACCTCCCAGCACCAAGCAACCAGTACCCAGTATCAGTATCTTATTTATACTTAACTCAATTATATATAAAACCTCTTTTTTAATAAATTTATAGAGTTATATTCTTATTTAACTTAATTTTTACAAAAATATTTCATTTGCCTTATTAAATCCAAAATTACTTTTTTTTCTTTTTCTTTGCCTTTAAATTCTAATGATAAATCTATAATCAAAAAGAGTACAGTGAATAGAAAAAAAAGATCAGAAAAGCTAATTCATAAATACACCCTGGAGATCAGGGATGAAGAGACTCTTGAAAAAAAGCTTTCATTCCGCTTATCCCGTCTGAATGTTTTTATCATTGCCGGCTTATTTGTTGTGCTTCTTGTAATCTTTGTTGTAATTATTATCTCATTTACACCTGTGCGTTACTATATTCCCGGGTATGCAGATGCAAACATTTCCCGGAAGATCATAGAAGTATCCTTCAAATTAGATTCATTAGAACGTGAATTGAATATCAAAGACCTATATATTCAAAATATTAGAAACATTTTGGGAAGTAGTATAAAAGCAGATACGCCTGCCGGATGGCAGACCGCATCGGACTCAACCTGGGAAGAAGACACAACAAACCAAACCACTGACCTGTCTTTTGCAGTCTCAAATAATGATGAAATGTCATTCTCCCCAACCGGTTTAGTACAGGAAGGTGCCAAGGCAGAGAAATACAAAAACATAAAAAACACCAGGTCAAAGGAAGATTCTCTTTTAAGGCAGCAAATAGAATCGGGAAACCGCTATGACCTGTCTTTTTACGACAGGGATGCTGTTAATCGGGTTTCTGCCAATAAAATAAGCCGTTTCCTATTCTTTACCCCTTTAAAGGGATTGATCACAGACACTTTTTCTCTTTCACGCAATCATTATGGTATCGATATTGTAGCGCCTAAGAATGAAGCGGTAAAAGCCGCCCTTGACGGAACAGTAATATTAGCAACCTGGTCTTCTGAAACGGGCTTTGTAATAGGAATTCAACATGAAAATAATCTGCTGACCATCTATAAACACAATTCTGTTTTATTGAAAAAAGAAGGGAATCATGTTAAGGTAGGAGAGGTTATTGCTATTATCGGAAGCTCCGGTGAACTGTCAACAGGCCCACATCTGCATTTTGAACTGTGGTATAACAGTAATCCCTTAAATCCCCAGGATTATATGGTTTTTTGATTACAGATAAAAGATGTTGGATAGTTATACTAAATGAACATGAGTTTGTAATAAATATATAGAAATTTCAAAAAACATTAATAAAAAACCACCTACACAACAAACTAATGGGAATCAAGGCCACATTAAGCAAACCATTTGCAAAATATATTACCCGCAACATCAAAAAGTGGTCGCTAAATCCTATTCAGACACAGGAAAAAGTATTCCGGCAGTTGATCAATAGCGCAAAGAACACTGCTTTCGGCAAAGACCATAATTTTGACCAAATCAAAACTTATGCTTCTTTTAAAAAAAACGTTCCCATTCGCGACTATGAAGGCATCCGCCACTATATTGACAGGATAATCGCAGGTGAAAAAGATGTCTTATGGAACGGGAAACCCATTTACTTTTGCAAAACATCAGGAACCACCTCCGGAGCCAAATACATCCCTATTACAAGGGAATCAATGCCAAACCACATAAACTCTGCCCGAAACGCACTGTTATCATATATTTCAGAAACGGGTAAAGCGGATTTTGTAAACGGTAAGATGATCTTTCTCCAGGGCAGCCCCAAACCTGATAAAATTGGTGATATTCCACTAGGGCGGCTTTCAGGTATCGTTGCTAACCACGTTCCCTCCTATTTGTTGAAAAACAGGATGCCCTCTTACCAAACCAACTGCATTGAAGACTGGGAAACAAAAGTTGATGCCATAGTTGAAGAAACCTTAAAGGAAAATATGACATTGATAAGCGGAATACCATCATGGGTGCAAATGTATTTTGATAAACTGCTGGAAAAAACAGGAAAAGAAAATATAATGGATATTTTCCCTAACTTCTCGCTTTTCGTGTATGGAGGTGTAAACTACGAGCCCTACCGGGCAAATTTTGAAAACACTATTGGTAAAAAAATTGACGCTATTGAACTCTATCCCGCCTCCGAAGGATTTATCGCCTTCCAGGATTCCCAAAAAGAAAAAGGACTGCTGCTAATATTGAATTCAGGTATCTTTTACGAATTTATTCCTGCTGATGAATTCTTTAACGATGACCCTAAGCGTATTTCTCTGAAGGATATTGAATTAGGCGTGAATTATGCGATCATTCTCAATACAAACGCAGGATTATGGGGATATAATATTGGCGATACGATTAAGTTCGTATCCAAAAACCCTTATAGACTCATCGTTACCGGCAGGATCAGCCATTATATCTCCGCCTTTGGCGAGCATGTGATCGCAGAGGAAGTGGAAGATGCTATACAAAAAGCATCGGAAGAAGAGAAAGCTGAAATTATTGAGTTTCACGTTGCCCCACAGGTAAATCCAAAACAAGGGCTTCCCTATCATGAATGGTTTATTGAATTTGGTAAAATACCTGGTAATCCTGATGCATTCAGATTAAAAATAGACAAAGCAATGCAGGAAAGAAACATCTATTACCGCGACCTGATAACAGGAAATGTCCTTCAGCCACTTATAATAACTCCTGTAAAAAAAGATGGTTTTATAGAATATATGAGATCACAGGGAAAGCTCGGGGGGCAGAACAAAGTGCCGCGGCTGTCTGATGACAGGGAGATTGCGGATGAATTGGGTAAATTTGCAGAATAGGAGTTCAAAATTTTGAACCCCTTGATTTGTCAATAGCTCACAATTTTTTATATGTAAATTTGTATTTTAAAATGCTCAAGAAAAGAAATATTATGAAACAGGGTAAAAATTACTTCTCTAAAAGCTTTTTACAGCAAACCTATTTAATATTAGCAATGTTCTCGATACATATTGTTGTATCAAATGGTCAACCCTTCATCAACGAAGATTTCTCAACAGCAAGCGTTACCACTCCACCTGCGGGCTGGACAATTAACATTATTGTAGGTGATACGGCAGTTGATCTCTGGCATTTTGATAATCCGGGAAGCAGAACATTAAATCCCCCTATCACCAGCCCGGCTGCCATCTTTGACAGCGATAACTATTCCAATAATGCCATGTCGGAAAACGTAGGTTTGGAATCCCCCGCTTTTGATGCTTCATTATCAACAATGGTGTATCTGGAATGGGATGAATATTTCAATGGAGGTATCGGTGCTCAGATCTATGTCGAAGTTTTTGACGGCATAGCATGGAACCAGGTTTATTACGCCAACGCATCCACAAGTGATCCCAATCATAATTCAATTGATATTTCCGCATATGCAGCGGGTGTTGCAAATGCACAGGTCCGTTTTCGCTGGCTGGGTAATTGGGCATGGTATTGGATAGTTGACAATGTGATAGTAAGGCCACCGTATCCTGACGATGTAGGTATTATTGCTTTTACTGAACCCATGCACGGTTGTTCGTATTCAGCTACTGAGAATGTAACGGTTTTGGTTGAGAATTCCGGCAGCGCACCTCAAAGCGGCATTCCCGTTTCCTACAGGGTGAACGGTGGGCTTCCGGTTAACGATACGATCAATCTTACTATCAATCCCGGTGATACTGCTTCCTTTACTTTTACCGCCACTACTGACCTTACCATCCCGGGAATCTATATCCTGGATGCATGGACATCTCTCGGAACAGATCCGAATATTTATAATGACAGTACAGTTAACTATTCGCTTAATATCACTGCTCCAATAAGCTCGTTCCCGTTTTTTGAAGACTTTGAAACATTCACACCCGGAACACCAGGCACGCTTCTGAACGGATGGTTCAATGATGTTGACGATGATTTTGACTGGTATGTTAATTCAGGCACAACACCAACGGGAACATCCGGCCCGGCTGGCGACAAAACAACAGGTTCAGGGAATTACATGTTTACCGAATCCTCAACGCCTAATTATCCGAATAAAACAGCATTGCTTTTAAGCCCGTGCCTGGATATAAGTTCCCTTACCTTACCTGAATTGAGCTTCTGGTATCATATGTATGGCGGTAATATGGGTGCATTAAATGTGGATATAGATTCAGGAGGTGTATGGACAAACGAATATATTATTGCAGGTCAGCAGCAGTTAACCGATACAGCTCAATGGAAAAGGGAGATCATTGATCTTTCTTCCTATTCGGGAACTATCCGGATCAGGTTCAGGGGTGTAACTAATGGGTGGACAAGCGACATGGCAATTGATGATATCAAGGTAGATGAAAAACCCCCTGATGATGTTGGGGTAGTCGCAATTGAGGAACCTAATTCAGGCTGTTCTTTCAGTTCTGCGGAGACTGTTACGGTTAGTGTGAGAAATTTCGGCACAGTCCCGCAAAGCAATGTACCTGTTTCTTTCCGCCTGGATGGCGGTATTACGGTCAATGAAACAATAAGTAATACAATTGACTCCGGTGAAACGGTCTCATATACTTTCACTGCCACAGCAGATATGTCTGCTCCCGGAATACATCTTTTTGATGCATGGACTTCGCTTGTTGTTGATGGTGATGTCTATAATGACAGTACGCTTGATCATCCAGTCTATTCTATATTGATAAACTCGTTCCCATATTCTGAAGATTTTGAAACTTTCACCCCCGGCACTCCGGGTTTACTTCAGAATGGATGGAATAACGCGCTGGGAGATGATTTTGACTGGTCTGTCAGCTCCGGTGGGACGTCTTCGGCAGGTACCGGACCGGCAGGTGACCACACGACAGGTTTCGGGAATTATTTGTACACGGAATCATCAGCACCAAATTATTCGAACAAAACAGCAGAACTGCTCAGTCCCTGCTTTGACCTGGATTCATTACCTTATGGGGAAGTGAGTTTTTGGTACCACATGTATGGAGAATATATGGGTAATCTGTTTTTAGATGTTTTTTCAGGAGGGTCATGGACTTTGGCAAATGCTTTTACAGGGCAGCAGCATCTGGCTGATACCGTACCGTGGAGTAATATTAAGATTGACCTTGATGCATTTTCAGGTATTGTTCAATTCAGGTTCAGAGGAGAGACCGATTTGTGGACAAGCGATATGGCATTGGATGACTTTGGGCTGAACACAAGAACTGCCAATGATGTAGGAGTGATAGCCATTGATGAGCCCGTATCGGCTATCGGGTTAAGTGCAACAGAAAGTGTTACCGTTAGAATTAAGAACTTCGGTTCGAGCTCTCAAAGCAATATTCCCGTATTTTACAGGGTTGACGGAGGAGCGCCTTTTGCTGAAACATACACGTCATTGCTAAATCCCGGAGATACGGGAACATATACTTTTTCGTCTACTTTCGATCTATCCCTTCCTGAAAATTATATATTTGATGCATGGACAGAATTAAGTACGGATACAAATAATATTAATGACAGTATTACGGGTAAAACAGTCCTAAGTTCTACTACCATGAAAATCGGTTATCTGCAGAAGGTATATGGTGGAGATAGTACTGATTATGCTATGTCGGTTCAGCAGACAACTGACGGAGGATATATTATTGCCGGAACGACTTTTAGTTTCGGATCGGGAAAATTTGATATGTACCTTGTAAAGACGGATGGCACCGGAAATATTATGTGGGCTAAAACATACGGAGATTATTGGTGGGACTGGGGATATTCTGTACAGCAAACAACTGACGGAGGATATATTGTAGGAGGAACTGCTTATTTGGGACCGGGAGGTTATGAAGCATGCCTTATTAAAACAGATGCCAATGGAAATATTCTATGGACTAAAACGTATGGCGGAGCAACTTACGATTACGGTTATTCGGTCTTGCAGACATTTGACGGAGGATATGCTATTGCCGGAAAAACAGATAGTTATGGAGCAGGTAGCTACGATTTTTACATTATCAGGACTGATCCTTCAGGTAATATGCTTTGGACAAGGACTTTTGGCAGGTTTCTCGATGAAGGCTGGTATGATGATTTATTTTCCATACAGCAAACAGCTGACAGCGGATTTGTTATGGTTGGGTCTACCGAAAGTTACGCACCCTTCGGTCCCGGAGGCATGGATGTTTACATGATAAAAACTGATAGCGAGGGAAACCTTTTATGGTCTAAGATTTTCGGGGGCACTGACGAGGATTATGCTAATTCCGTCAAGCAAACCAGCGATAATGGTTATATTATTGCCGGTTATACATGGAGTTTCGGAGCGGGATGGTATGATGTTTATCTGATCAGAACTGATGCCGGTGGCGATACCCTTTGGACCAGGACTTATGGTAATGCGGAATGGGATAAGGGGCATTCTGTCCTTCAAACAACCGATGGCGGATTTATTGTTGCAGGAAGCACCGGGAGTTTTGGTGCCGGCAATGATGATGTATATTTGATAAAAACGGATGCCAATGGCGATACTGTATGGACCAAAACCTATGGAGGCGCTGAAGACGATCAGGGCTGGTCGGTAATTAATACGGCTGATGGCGGGTATGTTATAGCAGGATACACTGAGAGTTTTGGTGAGGGTGGCAAGGATTTTTATTTTATAAAAACCGATGCTTATGGAAATTCCGGGTGCAACGAGTATGGCACTTCCACTATTGTAGGATATCCTGCAACAATGGTTTATGCGGATGTAAATACCGGATCGGGAGGGATTGCCTCCAACCCACTGGCTATACAAAAAGACGGGATTCCAGCCGATACCACACTGTGCTCTAAATGTGCCATACCTGCCTCTTTATGTATTGTGACAGTAGACAGCTCTTCATCGAGAAACATCATCGTTTGGGAGAAACCTGTAACTGCTACTATTGAAAGTTTTAAGATTTACCGCGATATTGTAGGAACATATACATTTATCGGAAGCGTGCCTTATAATTCCCTTAGTGAGTTTGTTGATACTACCAATGGTGTTAACCCCCAGATTACTTCCTACAGGTATAAGATAGCCACTGTAGACACTTGCGGATTTGAAAGTGAATTAAGCGATTATCATGAAACAATGCATGTTACATCCAGTTTGGGAGTGCCTCCTCCGACCATTAACCTTATTTGGGATCCTTATGAAGGGTTTCCTTTCAGCTATTACAGGATACTCAGAGACAGCACGGGAGGAGGTAATTTTGAGCTGATCGATTCCGTTGCCAGCACCAATTTCACCTATTCAGATCAAAATGTTCCTTCCGGTGCCAATATCTATTATATGGTAGAAGTGGTGCATCCGGACGGCTGTACTGCAACCCTAAAAGGGAAGAATTACAATTCATCCAAGTCCAATACAACCGTTTCAACCCCGATCGGTATCAATGAAAATCCACATCCGGATTATAATTTGGATGCATCTCCGAATCCTAATCACGGTAAATTCGCTGTTACTCTCAGATCTAACAGCAATGTGGTGGAGAATGAAACATGGATGAGGATATATAATATGTTGGGGCAGGAGATAAAGTCGGTTGTGATCCCGGCAGGGAAAGGTGATAAAACGGTAGAAATTGATATGAGAATGCACCAAAAGGGCGTTTATCAGCTAAATGTAATAACTGATAAATTTAATATAAATAAAAAGATCGTTATTGAATAATATGCTGAAGAAACATTAGTTTGTGATGAATAAAATATAGAAATTTCAAAAAATATTAATAAAAAAAACCATAAAAAATGCCATGAAGTATTCATTTTGTATCCTGATCTTTCTCTTTCAATCAGTCCTCATCAGTTTTGAATCCTTTGCCCAACTCAAATACCTTCAGAAAGCTTTTGGGGAGGTTGATGAAGACAATTTGGTTTTTGTACAACCTACTTTTGACGGAGGATATATTTTCGCCGGTTATACTGATAATTTTGGAGCTGGGTCGTACGATTACTACCTGGTTAAAACAGATGCTGCCGTACAAATAGAGTGGTCGAAGATTTATGGTGGGCCGGATTGGGATTTTATCATGAGAGTGCAGCAAACTGCAGATAGCGGGTATGTCATGGTTGGGTATACATGGAGTTTTGGTGCCGGGCAATATGATGCCTATGTTGTAAAAACAGATGTGAACGGAGATGAGCAATGGTCAAAAACTTATGGAGGGGCGGATATTGATTACGGTCATGGAATAATACAAACAATGGATGGAGGATATATGATCACAGGCAGCACTCAAAGTTTCGGAGCGGGAAGTGAAGATGTTTATATGATAAAAACCGATGCTGACGGAAATACTGAATGGACAAAGACCTATGGAGGCACAAGTTTGGACTATGGCAATATCACTTACCAAACTGCAGATAGCGGATATGTAGTTGTGGGAACGACTTATGGTTTAGGAGCCGGTAATTCGGATGTGTTTCTTCTCAGGACTGATGTTAATGGAGGCTTCCTCTGGTCAAAAGCTTACGGTGGAGCGAGTTTTGATAACGGGATATCCTTCCGGCAAACACCTGACGGTGGATATATCATTTGCGGATATACGGAAAGTTTCGGAGAAGGTAATACCGATGCCTATGTGATAAAGACTGATTCCACCGGTAACCTGGAGTGGTCAAAGACTTACGGAGGGCAGGAACAGGATGATGCAGACTGGATAGAGCTGACCGATGATGGAGGCTATATTTTATCCGGGTACACTGCCAGTTTCGGAGGGGGAAACGGGGATGCCTATCTTATCAAATTGGATATGAACGGGAATCCAGCCTGGACAAAAGCCTATGGCGGGCAATATATGGACGTTGGTAAGTCAGTGTTACAAACGCCTGACGGAGGATTTATAATAACCGGCACCACGAAGAGTTTTGGACCGGGTGATTATGATGGGTTTGTGATCAAAACCGATGCATCCGGCAATACCGTATGTAATGAGTTCGCTACTGCAACCGTTATAGGCAACCCTGCAACAGTGGTGAACTCTCCCAGTCCTGCAATGGGTTCGGGAGCATCAACCTCAGATCAATTGACGGTCGTTAACAATGCTGTGACAATTGAAGATATTCAATGCGCTACCTGTGCAGATACCCAGGCAGTATGTATTATCACGGTTGACAGTTCTTCAACCCGGAATGTCATAGTTTGGGAAAAACCCGTTTCAACCAGCATTGACAGCTTCAGGATTTACAGGGAAATAATTGGTGTATATACGCATGTGGGCAGTGTTGCTTACAGTGCACTGAGCGAGTTTGTTGACAATACCTATGGAATCAACCCACAGGTTACATCCTACAGGTACAGGATATCCGTTTTGGATACATGCGGGTATGAGAGCGTGTTGAGCAATTATCACGAAACCATGCACGTAACAGCCAGCCAGGGGAGCCCACCACCTTCCATAAACCTCGTTTGGGACGCTTATGAGGGATTCCCGGTAAGTTATTACAGGATACTGAGGGACAGCACCGGTACCGGAAATTTTGAAAAAATTGATTCTGTCTCATATACAAACTTCACTTATACCGATCAATATCCTCCAGTCGCCAGTTATTTGCTGTACATGATCGAAGTGGTACACCCAACAGGTTGTGTGGCAACACTAAAGGGTAAAAATTACAATTCATCCAAGTCCAATACCACTATTGCCGCAGGTACAGGCATTGATGAATCCCAGGTTGCAGTTCCCATGGTGCAGGTTTACCCAAATCCAAACAGTGGAGTATTTACAGTAAAAATGGAAAATGGAAAAGGAAAAATGCTTCGCCTGCCGGGAGGCAGGGAAAATGTGAAATTGATGGTTTCAGATGTGCTTGGACGGGAAATATATCAATCCGTGGTCAAACAGCCACAATCTGAAATTTATTTATCAGGCTCTCCTCCGGGGGTATACCATTTGCAGGTAATTACTGATGAGTTAATGCTGAACACAAAATTTATCATTAAATAGCTGGAAAGAGTTACATGGGCTAATAAAAAACATTTATGACTAACAGACACATCGCCATACTCGGCTCAACCGGCTCGATCGGCACCCAGGCGCTCGAGGTTATAAAAAAACAACCTAAGAGCTTTGCTGTTGAGGTTTTGTCTGCCAAAAACAATGCGGAGCTGCTTATCAAACAGGCAATAGAATTCAAGCCCAATGCCGTTGTAATAGCTGACAAGAACAAATTCAAAGAGGTTTCTGAAGCTCTCAGCCGGTATGACATAAAGGTCTTTGCCGGGGATGAAGCCATAGCACAGATAGTGGAGATGGAAAATATTGATATTGATATTGTGCTGGCTGCAATGGTGGGGTTTGCAGGACTGAGATCAACGCTTGCAGCGATCAATGCAGGTAAGCAAATAGCGTTGGCAAACAAGGAAACTCTTGTTGTTGCCGGTGAGCTTGTAACTTCCCTTGCAAAAGAAAAGGGAGTAAATATTTATCCCGTTGACTCCGAGCACTCTGCTATTTTTCAATGCTTAGCCGGTGAATTTCACAACCCGGTTGAAAAAATATATCTGACTGCCTCCGGCGGGCCTTTCAGGGGTAAAGACAGGAAGTTCTTATCATGTGTAACAAAAAAACAGGCACTAAAGCACCCCAACTGGGATATGGGGCCGAAGATCACCGTTGATTCGGCAACGTTGATGAATAAGGGGCTTGAAGTTATCGAAGCACATTGGTTGTTTCATTTAAAGCCCGAACAGATTGAAGTGATCATCCATCCCCAGTCGATCATTCATTCAATTGTGCAGTTTGAAGACGGATGCATGAAAGCCCAGATGGGCTTGCCTGACATGAAATTACCGATACAGTATGCATTGGGTTATCCGGCAAGACTAAAGTCAGACTTCCCGCGTTTTAATTTTGTTGACCATCCCAACCTGTCGTTTGAACAACCCGACACAACAACTTTTCATAATCTCAAGCTCGCTTATGATGCTTTGGGAAAAGGAGGGAATATGCCATGCATACTCAATGCAGCTAACGAAGCTGTAGTTGATGCTTTTCTAAATGACAGGACCGGCTTTCTGGAAATGTCTGATGTGATAGAAGAATGTATGCGAAAGGTTAATTTCATCAAAAACCCTGGTTATGATGACTATGTAAATACTGATAAGGAAACCCGGGTTGTGGCTAAGGATTTGCTTATGGCTATTGGAAAGTTATAAAAAAATGGTAATCTTACCAATAAATTTATTGGCAATAAGATTATTGTATCAAAAAAACTTAATATTGATTCAAGTACAATAAGCGTTTATTTGCGATATTTGCAGTAAAAAGGATTTATATCCAAATACAAAGAGGCGTATTATGTTATGGAAGAACCCGTATTCAGCAGGTGGATAAAGGAAACTTATTAATGCGAATTAAGAGTTGGGATAAAAACAAAATTATTTGAACCACAATAGGCACATAGCGCACATAAGAAAAACACATAGATTTGTGGTGAGCAAAGCCGAACTATTTGATTCTATGTGAAATTGCTATGTGTTCTATGTGTCTATGTGGTAAATAACATAGATGAACATAAAAAATAAATTTCAACCCTTAATTCGCATTATTAATTGATATGTGTCGAATTTATTTTTTGCCAACTGCTGACTACCAACTGCCGGCTATTCACAATTATTATTTATGAAGCACAATAAATTAAAATTTTTTCAATTAATTCATTAAGTTAAATTCACTATTATGGAAGGATTGATAATGGCAGCCCAGTTGATTTTGGGCTTGTCTGTTTTAGTAATATTACATGAATTGGGGCACTTTTTGGCTGCAATGGCATTTAACATAAAAGTCGAAAAATTTTACCTCTTTTTCGATGCATGGGGAATAAAACTGTTTAATATTAAAATAGGCGAGACCGAATATGGGATTGGCTGGCTTCCCCTGGGTGGTTATGTTAAAATAGCGGGAATGATAGATGAATCAATGGATACGGAAGCCATGAAAGCCCCCCCTAAACCATGGGAGTTCCGTTCAAAACCCGCATGGCAGAGATTAATTGTTATGGTGAGTGGCATAACGGTTAACTTAATCCTGGGAATCGTCATTTTCTCCCTGATGACATTTAGTTATGGAGAGCGTTTTTTGCCTAATGATCAGGTAAAATACGGAATAGATGCCCTTAAGTTCGGCAAGCAAATAGGTTTGCAAACCGGTGATAAAATAATTGCAATAAATGGCAAAAAGGTAGAGCGCTTTGACGAGCTGCATAGCACCAAGGTCCTGTTGGGTGATAATGTAGTGTTGAATATTGAGAGGGATGGGAAAATGATAGACATTTCCATACCACCGGATTTAATTGAAAAAATTGCTGAATCAAAAGAAAATGATTTTGTTGGTTTCAGATTTACTTTTTATGTAAAACAAATATTGCCCGGCAGTAATGCCGAAAAAGCAGGATTATTGGTTAATGATAAAATAATTTCCGTTAACGAAAAACCTGTTAAGTTCTTCGATGAGATAATAGCGGTTCTTAGCGAATATAAAAATCAGCAAGTAAATTTAACAGTCAGGCGAAGCGGTGAAGAAATAACTTTATTGGCGCAAGTTGATGAGGACGGCAAATTGGGATTTTTCCCGGAAATAACAGATGATTTTATATTTGAACATATCAGGTATAACCTTTTTAAATCATTTGCAGTAGGAAACCAAAAAGCATGGACCATCTTATTTGAAAACATAAGGGGTTTTGGCAAGATCATCAGGGGTGAGATTTCGGCATCAAAAGCCCTCGCAGGGCCCATTGGCATTGCCACTATTTATGGAGGTGTATGGGACTGGAAAAAATTTTGGCTAATCACCGGAGTGTTATCAATGATCCTGGCTTTTATTAATATCTTACCTATTCCCGCTTTAGACGGTGGCCATGCTGCCTTCCTGAGCATTGAAGCTGTATCCGGTAAAAAATTCAGCGATAACTTCATGACAAAAGCCCAGGTTGCAGGTATGGTGATATTATTCGTCCTTATGGCATTTGTTATTGGTAATGATATTTGGAAATATATCCTAAATTAATTAACTTAAGTTGCTACTTATAAAAACTTGTTTGGCAATCATCTCCTGTAAGAACATAACTTAGCAAATTGATTAAAAAGGAAAATTGTATTAAATTTGAATGAAGAAAAAATATGATATAGTCACTGGTTTCTGGCCTTCGCCTGCCAAAGCAGGCTACGGCCTGCGAAGGCTGGTTACTGGTGGCTGGTAGGGATTACTTCACTATAATATTAGCGAAAAAACCAGAAGCCAGATACCAGTAGCTATTTATTAAAAGCACAAAGGACAGATTTCAATATAAGTTCATTAAAAACATTGAAATTCCGATACTATAGATTATATACAGTTACTGGCTGCTGGTAACTGGCTACTTGTTTGTGTCCAGAATGCTTGTTTTATAGGTCTTTTACCAGTAACTAACAACCAGTAACCAGCGACAGTTTTTTTATACAAATTTTGCATTTCAGCATAAACCCTACAAACCGATTAACCGATAACTGACAACTGAAACCCGATAAACCGAATAACAAAACAACCATGCAACCATGCTGCCAAACAATTAAACAACCAACAAACATTATGATCAGAACCTTATTCTCAATAATGATCTTCATTTGTATTCCCGTAATATCCTTCTCCCAGGATTATACCTTTGATCCTGACAAGAAAACCAAGACCGACAAGGAAGTTTACAACGAGGGAAAAACAAAATACAGCAGGGTGCTGCTTATTCCGTATAAGCCCGTAATGCATCTCCCCGACCCTGCCGGTGATGTTGAACTGGCACAACATTCCCAAAAAGGCATAATGGATATACGTAAACAGCTTCGATGGGCTTTGGATTTTAGCGTATCTGAGAAGATCAAGTCTCTATACAAGATAATGCCACTATTAAGAGCCCAAACCGAAGGAGGGCAAAACGACCTGGATAGGATCTACGGCTCTGTAAGCTATAAATACGAAGAAAGAGTTATTAAGGAAGACGAAACGAGCAAGCCAACACTCGACCCGAAACAGCTTTTTGACAGAAAAAAGGAAGACAGTGAAAAATCCCAGGCAGGTATTGTAGATGGACAAATAGTAGCGGAAGTAGCGAACAGGGAAAAAAAATATATGAACGCTGTTATTAAAGATGAAAAGCTCTTATCCTACCTTTCAGATAAATATGGCGCTGATCTGTTTGTCTTTATCAACCAGTTTGAAATAAAAAAGACCTTTGCTCAAGGATCTGATGTGGCTTATGGCAATTATGAAAGAGACGTGAAGGTTCATTATACTATATTTGACCAGGATGGCAACCAGCTATGGGGAGATGTGGCAGTTTCACATATATCTTCCAAAACCGATGATATTGATGAGATAATGAAAATTGCATTCCCTTCTATTTCAGATGTTTTATTATCTAACCTCCCCGGTGCGGGTAAATCACAGGAAGATATAAAAATGGACAAGGAGTACAGGAAAAAAGCTGAAGAACAGGATCTGGTGAGGCCGCACTGAATAACATAACATTGTAAATTGATTAAAAATAAAATTACTTTAAATAAGGATATAAAAATAAGATAATGTTGCTGGGTGCTGGTTACTGGGTACTGGGTGGTCTGTGCTGGTTACGGAGTCTGAGTATAAAACCAACAACCCAGAACCCAGAGCCCAGAAGCTGATAATTAAATACTAAAAAGTTAATTTTTATAATAAATTTCCTAAAATATTAAATTCCGATACTATAAATAAAAAAATTATCAAATCAATAACTCAATAAAAAATCATCAACCATGACACAAACAGTATTTAAAGACCCTCCCTTACAAAGTGTTGGTAATTACAATATCCCTGAAACTTTGAGTCAATTAGGGATAAAGGAAATTAACGATGGGGCTTGCACCGGCACCCAATGGTTAAAAACCACAGGAGACATACTTGAATCGTACTCTCCCAATGATGGTGAATTGATCGCTAAGATCAGGCAAGGCACCTGGGATGACTATGAAACCATTATTGGCAAAGCTCAGGATGCTTTTAAGGAATTGAGAATGATGCCTGCTCCCAAACGCGGAGAGATAGTAAGGCAGATAGGGAATGAATTGAGAAAGTATAAAGAACCGCTTGGTAAGTTAGTCTCTTATGAAATGGGAAAAGTTTACCAGGAAGGCCTTGGTGAGGTGCAGGAGATGATTGATATCTGTGATTTTGCAGTTGGATTGTCCCGCCAGTTGCATGGCTTTACAATGCATTCGGAACGCCCAAAGCACAGGATGTATGACCAATATCATCCTCTTGGTATTATCGGGGTGGTCTCCGCATTTAACTTCCCCGTTGCAGTATGGGCATGGAATGCTATGATAGCGCTTGTTTGCGGTGATGTAGTGCTCTGGAAACCATCATCAAAGGTTATGCTATGCGCAATAGCTGTTCATAATATTGTTGCAAAGGTATTAAAGGAGAACAATGTGCCCGAAGGCGTATTGAACCTGATCGCTGCCGGCTCAAAATATGTAGGGGATGATTTCCTTGCCGATAAAAGGGTCGAATTGCTCTCTATAACCGGCTCTACAAAGCTGGGTAAAAAAGCAGGCAAGATCATTGGCGAGCGGCTTGGAAAACAAATTCTTGAATTAGGCGGCAATAATGCTATCATCATTTCAGAAAAATCCGATATGGAAATGGCATTATTGGCAGTGCTTTTCGGAGCTGTAGGAACTACCGGACAGCGGTGTACTTCCACCCGCAGGTTGATCATCCATGAATCTGTTTACGATGAGTTTAAAGATAAGCTAACCACCGCTTATAAACAACTGAAAATAGGCAACCCGTTAGATGAAACAACTCATGTAGGGCCAATGGTTGATACATGGGCTGTTAAGGATCTCCTGGATGCTATTGAGGAAGTTAAAAAACAGGGAGGTGAGATCATCTATGGAGGAGAGGTTTTGGAAGGAGAAGGATATGATTCCGGCTGTTATGTTGTTCCCTGTATAGCTGAAGTAAAAGGCAATCTTGATATTGTTAAGGAAGAAACCTTTGCCCCCCTGCTCTACCTGATGAAATACAAAAATATTGATGAAGCCATTGAATTGCATAATGATGTACCCCAGGGATTGTCATCGGCAATATTCACAAAAGATCTCCAGGAAGCAGAGGCATTCTTGTCTCACCAGGGGTCGGATTGCGGAATTGCAAATGTAAACATCGGTACTTCAGGCGCTGAGATCGGAGGGGCTTTTGGCGGTGAAAAAGAAACCGGTGGCGGCAGGGAGTCGGGCTCCGATGCATGGAAGGCATATATGAGAAGACAAACCAACACCATTAACTACGGTGACGACCTCCCATTGGCACAGGGTATTGAGTTTGATATTTGAGGAAAAGGGAAATCCGGCACCGGTATCGTGACAAATAAACCAAATTTGGTTTATCGGGATGTAGCAACAAGGCTGACCCATCCTAAAAAAAAGGCTACAACCCAAAATTAAAACACTAGCAATTATTTACTTAGACTTTGTCACAAAACCCTTTAAAGCTATGCCGAGTTCTTCCAGGTCATGATTTATCTTATGTTTAAACGAGTCCCAATTTTCAATTCCTTCTGCATTATATTCATCAATCTTCTTTTTTATTTTATTCATCCTTAATTCCAATGCGACCATCGCTTCATCATACTTTGATTTAATGTTTTCAATATTAAAAGCTGATGAGGATTCAGGATTATCAACCAAATTACTCTGAGTTTCTTTTATTTCCTTTTTCTTGTTTTCTATTTTATTAATGGACTCTTCTAACGCCTGGTTTAATTTCTGCTTGGCATCTTTCACTTCCTTTTTAGCAAGCTTAAATCTGCCCTTTGCCTCATTAAGTTCGTTTTCCAATATTTCACAATTAGATAAATCTGTGCTATTGGCAAAACCTACTACGGTTAGATGCTTTAAAACATTTTTTTTCATGATTATACAGTTAGATTAAAAACATTTATTTAATAGTAGGTATTTAGAAAGATAATGACTTGACGTTTATATTTAACGAATACCTTTGAATTGGTTAATCCATAAGCTTTGTATATAAATAGATTAGAAGCAATTTTCATGTTTTTTGTGGTCAGCCAATTTTTTCAAAATGTTCTTTTACAAAAGCATGCATCTGATTTTTCGTTAAATTGTCAGTTGTTTCAATGTCAATCTTAATGTTATTAAAATGACTATCCTCTTTTAATAAGTTATACAATTCTGTTTTGGCATTGGTTGGCCCAAATATTATTACTTCTGAATAGTCCTTTATAACAGCACTTAGCTTTTTAAAAAATTCTGAAAGCTGATCTTGCTCAGTATTATGTTTCAGACTTTCATCCTTGCCAAAGTTTTGTTTTTCGTCTTGTACGGAGAGGGATTCTATTGTATTAGATGTAATTGTATTATTTTTTATTTCTATTATGTGAGCTATGGAATGATCCATCCAAACACCCAGTTTTTTGTTTGAGATTTTCATCTTAAATAATTTGAATTTATTTAATACTATCAAATGTTTATTTTATATTTTCAACTGTTAAATCTTTAAAAGCTTTGCCCAATTCATTCATGTCGTGGTTAAACTCATTTTTAAAACCATTCCATTTGTCTTGTCCATCATCTTTATAGTCTGCCAGTTTCTTTTTTAATTCGTTGTTTTTATTTTCCAACTCAACCAACATTTTATTATAGTCAGCATTGATTTCCTTTTTTTCACTTGCCAGTCTGGTCTTAAATTCAGTAATATTTTTTTCCTGAGCAATAATTATCTTTTCAGCTTCTATTTTGAATTGCTCATAGTTACTTATAGTATCCAGTCTGGCATGGTACAAATCAGTTTTAGAATCTGCCAAATCTTTTTCAGCTTCTTGTACCTTATCTTCTGCATTTTTCACTTTTGTGTCTGATGACTGGCAACCGGAAAGTATTGTTGTTGTCAGAAATATTGTGCTCCCAAGGATTAAAATTGAATTTTTCATTGTTTTCATTTTTCCTTTTAGTTCAGTTTTGTTCATGACTTTGAATATTAGTTGTTGCAGCTGGCAATACAGTTGTGAATAAAATTTCACTATACAAAAGTCAGGCTAAATACCAAAGAAACCATTACATAATTTTATGTATTAGTTACATCATTCACACTTTTGAATAAATACAAATGTATTTGACTGTAAATTAGATAACTTAGATTGTGGTGCAGAAGAATGTTGTAATCACCAATATAGGTGATTATATGAGTGAGTTTTAAATTGTTACCAAAATAGGCTTAGAATGTAATCTCCAGCTATAAGACGCATCAGGTAAACTAATAAGAGGATAGACTGCCTAGACTATTTGTAAGCACACAACCAAGCGCCATGAGTCCAACACACATCTAGAGGCGTATCAAAAACCTTACAACATCGGAGCCCTCACGAACACCATTTCAAATAATTAAAATTGTAAGTAAATGCTAATCCAATTTAGCCTACAGGACTTTTTATCCAACACAAAAAACAAAATAAATTGTGCTTCGTTGATGGGCTAGTAAGTATTAAAAATTCCAAAAAATTCTTAAATCCGCAGGCAGTAAAACATTAAATGATTACATGCCATTCGGCTGTTCTCACTACTGAAAACCAAATAGCTGAATTTAGGAAACATTGGTCTGTAACACAGACAAGTTCTA
>JBDRNO010000258.1:0-11793 GCA_043811005.1 Bacteroidota bacterium
ATCCTTTCCCAAATGATTGGGTTAATAGTTGCGACAGTGTCGCAACTATCTTTGAACCATATTTAACTTGGTCTGAAGCTTTCAAATCAGTATTAATGAAATTACCAATACTCCAATACAAAAGTGTTGTTTCTACATTAAGCGAAATAGCTGCCCGTTTTTGGGCATTGCCAATTAGTTTGACAATACCGGCAAAAAGTATATTGCTGTATTTGGAAAGATGAAGTTCCGTTTTACTTATTTTACTCATAGCCCAGTTCAGTTAAAAATGAATTTAATAAAGTTGTTTCGTTTTCTCTTGCTGTTAAGATGGAGTGTAGCGGTGTAGTGTATTTGCCGTGCAGGTGTTACTTCTGACCAATGTTTCCCTTTTAAATATTCAAATCCAATATTGTACACCCAAATATCACCCGGTCGGTCTGTTTCTGAAATTAATTGCCCGATCAGAGCTATCCTTGGGTCGCTGCCGTCAGTTTCAGATAGAAACGCATAATGCTCCAACTCAGCGTCTTTTTCGGCTAAATAGTGAAGCGAATATTGAAAAGTGTGCATGAATTTTCGCAAACCTGATTGCAACTGTGATAAAATAAAGATTTTATTCACATCATAACTGCATCAAAGCTCTGATCCTGTCCCATTTGTCAAGTACAGCTTCTTCAGCCAGGGCTAAGAGTTTAGCTGCATGTTCTTTATCTTCTTTTATCAGGCGGGTGTATCTCGCTTCATTGTATATATAATCCGTTAGTGGTATGGACGGCTCTTTTGAATCCAATGTAAAACGCTGTCCTTTAGGATTTAAAGGGTTGTATCTGTACAATGGCCAGTAGCCGGATTTAACCGCTTTATCCTGTTGCGCTGTACCATACCTTAAATCATAACCATGCTCTATACAGTGAGAATAAGCGATAATTAATGAGGGTCCGTTGTAATTGTTTGCTTCGTGGATCGCTTTAACTGTTTGAGTATCTTTAGCGCCCATAGCAACTTGTGCCACATATACACTGCCATAAGTAATAGCTTGCATTGCAAGTTCTTTTTTTGGAGTTAGTTTTCCGGAAATGGAAAATTTAGCGCTGGCTCCAAGTGGTGTGGCTTTAGATGTTTGTCCGCCTGTATTTGAATATACCTCTGTGTCTAGTACCAGTATATTTACATTCGCACCTGAAGCAAGCACATGGTCAAGTCCCCCATAGCCGATATCATAAGCCCATCCGTCACCACCAATTATCCAAATGGATTTTTCACAGAGATTATCGGCAAACAAAGCCAATTGTTTTGCATCAGGAGTGTCAATACTCTTAATCCGCTTAAGTAGTTCTTCTACATCCTGCTTTATCTTGTGTCTTCCTTCTTCAGTACTTTCCCCATTACCGGACATGCAGGCACCGTATATACTTTCAACCAAATCTGCCCCGACCTCATCTTTCATCTTCATCAAATATCCAAGTGCTTTTTCACGTTTACTGTTAACTGCCAGCCGGAAGCCCAAACCAAATTCGGCATTGTCTTCAAATAATGAATTAGACCAGGTAGGGCCTCTGCCTTGAGAATTTACACACCAGGGAGTAGTAGGCAGATTTCCGCCATAGATTGATGAGCAACCTGTTGCATTGGTTATGATCATTTCATCACCGAATAATTGTGTGATAAGCTTTAGATATGGCGTTTCACCGCAGGCGCCACATGCTCCCGAAAATTCAAACAATGGTTGCAGTAACTGTGAACCTTTAACGGTTGTACTTTTTATTCGTGTTCTGTCAATTTCAGGTATTTGAAGGAAGAAATTCCAGTTTTCACGTTCTGTTTCCCTTAAAGGCAACTGGGTAACCATGTTAATGCCTTTGTGGATTTCCTGTGTTTTGCTCTTGCCGGGACAGACCTCTACACATATACTACACCCGGTACAATCTTCTACAGCTACCTGCAAGGTATATGCTTCTTTTTCTTTGTCAAAATCTTTCCCTATGGGGTTGTAGGATTTAAAAGTTTC
Source organism: Bacteroidota bacterium (assembly GCA_043811005.1). GTDB lineage: Bacteria > Bacteroidota > Bacteroidia > NORP154 > NORP154 > JBDRNO01. Next base: position 1,991 of record JBDRNO010000258.1, read on the forward strand.
AGGTGCATCTTTCAGAAGGTTTTTGTCATACACCTTTGCCCTGATGGCTGCATGAGGACATATAAGGACACATTTATTGCATTGCGTGCAGACTTCTTCATCCCATTGAGGAACAATATCAGCAATGTTTCTTTTTTCCCATTGAGTAGTAGCGGTTGGATAAGTGCCATCTGTAGGGAATGCACTGACCGGAAGCTCGTCCCCTTTACCTGCCATTATTTTAGCCAGCGTATTTTTTACAAAAGCGGGGGCTTTGTCAGATACTATATCCTCCTGCATGATAATACTGCTTATCTCTTTGGGATAATCTATTTTATGTAAATTTGAAACAGCTTTATCAACAGCATCAAAGTTCATTTTAACTACTGACTCTCCCTTGTGGCTGTATGTTTTTTCAATAGCATTCTTGATCTTTCCTATGGCTTCATCCTGAGGCAGAATTCCGGAAATAGCAAAAAAGCAGGTTTGCAGGATGGTATTAAGACGTGTTCCTAAATTAGCTTCCCTTGCCACTTTGGTTGCATCAATCACATAAAATTCCAGCTCTTTTTCAATGATCTGTTCCTGTACTTTTTTTGGAATATTATTCCATACCTCATCAGGCGGATAAGGGGAGTTGAGCAGGAATATTGCGCCCTGTTTTGCTTTATTCAGGACATCATATCTTTGCAGGAAATTGAATTGATGACAGGCAATAAAACCTGCACAAGATACAAGATATGATGAGTGGATGGGCTTATTACCGAAACGCAGGTGCGATATGGTTAAGGCGCCTGCTTTTTTTGAGTCATAAACAAAATATCCCTGCACGTAATTGTCAGTTGTTTCTCCAATTATCTTGATGGAATTTTTATTGGCGCTAACCGTTCCATCTGCACCAAGTCCGTAAAACATTCCGCAAAAGCCATCTTCATCAAGTATGAAATCAGGATCATAATTCAGGCTTGTATTGGTAATGTCATCATGTATTCCGATAGTAAAGTGGTTTTTGGGAGATTCCTTTTTCAGTTCGTCAAACACTCCTTTTACCATAGCTGGAGTGAATTCCTTTGAAGAAAGGCCATATCGTCCTCCCGTTATTTTAGGTAGCCGGTCACGTTGATCTGCTGCTTCAACAAAAGCGCTAATGATCTCCTGATACAGCGGTTCTCCAATTGCTCCTGGTTCTTTGGTCCTGTCCAAGACAGCAATTTTATTAACAGTTGAAGGAACAACGCTAATAAAATCACTTATAGAAAAAGGACGGAATAAACGGACATTTACAAAACCCACTTTTTCATCCTGGGTATTCAAATATTTAACCGTTTCTGCTACGGGGCCTGTTCCAGATCCCATTATTACAATAATTCTTTCAGCTTCAGGATGGCCTGTATAATCGAAGAGTTGATATTTTCTGCCGGTCAAACTGGCAAATTGCTCCATTGTCTCTTTAACGATACCGGGCGTTTTGGTATAGTATTCATTAATAGTTTCCCTACCCTGGAAAAATACATCCGGGTTTTGTGCGGTTCCTCTTATTATAGGATTTTTGGGATTTAAGCACCTTTTCCTGAATTCCAAAACTGCCTCTTCATCAATCATTTCGCGAATAGTTTCATCGGGGATTAGGTCAATTTTGCTGATTTCATGTGAAGTCCTGAAGCCGTCAAAAATATGCAGAAATGGAACTCGTGATTTCAAAGTTGCCGAATGAGCAATCATTGCCATATCCATCACTTCCTGAACATTGCCGGAAAACAACATGGCAAAACCGGTTGAGCGTGTAGCCATCACATCCGAATGGTCGCCAAAAATAGACAAGGCATGGGTGGCAATAGTCCTTGCGGAAATATGAATGACAGCAGGATTTAATTCCCCTGCAATTTTGAACATATTGGGGATCATCAACAAAAGACCCTGTGAAGCAGTGAATGTAGTGGTTAAAGCCCCTCCCTGCAAAGCGCCATGTACTGTTCCTGAGGCACCGCCTTCACTTTGCAGCTCAATTACTTTTGGTACATTTCCCCAGATATTTTTTCTGCCCTGTGATGACCACAGGTCAACAAATTCGCCCATTGGTGAAGCAGGTGTAATGGGATAAATAGCACAAACTTCATTTGTTTTATGAGCAATATATGAAGCGGCTTCGTTTCCGTCAATGATTAGTTTTGAATTTTTCATAAAGCGATAAATATTTTAGAACATTACTTTGTAAATTGATTAAAAAGAAATATAGCCACTAATTTTCACGAATTAACACTAATAGTTACTGTTTGACAACTTAACATTTTTTTTAAAAATATTTTTTATGTGAAAATTCGTGTAAATTAGTGTAATTAGTGGCAAAACATTAAAATTTCGATACAATAAATTAAATTGTTATATGATGATTTGAGTTGTTGATGGTACGATTCGATATGGCTTAATCATCGTTCTACAAAATTAACAAATTTACCAGTACAAAAAAACCTATTCCATTCTAAATATTTATGATTAATGTTATGATTACTTGAGAAAAATATATAAAAACCTAAAATTATTATGGTAAATTTGTGATTTCTTTATAAGGGACATAACTAAATAAAGGACATAACATAGTAAATTGTTAAAAATAAATTTTACTAAAACATTAAAATCCCGATACTAATTTAATTAAATTTTTTATTATGGAGAACAATAAAATGTATTCATGGCAAATGACAGAGCTTAAAAAAGAATTTAAGCTAACAGTAAAGCCCATACCTGAATTAAAAGATGGTGAGGCATTGATAAAAGTTGCCGGTTGTGGCGTATGTCATACAGACCTCAGTTTCTGGTATTTCGGAGTGCCTACAAAGCATGAGTTACCTCTAACGCTGGGACATGAGATCAGCGGAACAGTAGTTCAAGGATCTGAACAATGGCTTAATAAGGAAGTCATAATTCCTGCTGTTTTACCTTGCGGTGAATGTGAATTGTGTAAAAGAGGAAGGAGTAATATTTGTCAGAATCAGTTGATGCCCGGAAATGATTTTGATGGCGGATTTGCTTCACACGTTATAGTTCCATCTAAATACCTATGCCCTGTGCCTGATAATGTACTTGAAAAATATTCATTAAAACAATTATCAGTAATTGCGGATGCTGTTTCAACTCCTTACCAGGTAGTAAGAAAATCCGAATTGGAATCTGGGGATTTTGCAATAGTCATTGGGGTAGGCGGAATAGGGATATACGGTGCACAAATAGCCAGGATCATGGGAGCAAAAGTGCTGGCGCTTGATATTGATGATGAAAAGCTGGAAATAGCCAGAAATAATGGCATAGATGCTACTTTAAATATTAAAGGGCTTGATATAAAAGCAATAAAGACAAAAGTAAAGGAAATTGCAAAAGAGATAGGAACTCCACGATATGGATGGAAAATATTTGAGATGACGGGCACCAAACCCGGTCAGGAGCTGGCATTTGCCCTGCTTAGCTTTGCATCCACATTATCAATAGTAGGATTTACAATGGATAAGCTTGAAGTGAGATTAAGCAATATAATGGCATTTGATGCCAAATTGATCGGCACCTGGGGATGCATGCCCGAACTATACCCTGAGATTGTTGATCTGGTTGCTGAAGATAAGATAAACCTCAATCAGTTCATCCAAACATTTCCCATGTCAAAAATTAACGAGATATTTAAAAACACCCTGGATCATAAATATACCAAGCGTTCGGTATTAGTGCCTGATTTTGAGTAAAATATTTTCAAATAGAATAAATCCAAAAATTAATTAAAACTATAAACTATGGAACTAAAAGATCACAATTTAATGGACGTTGATTACAAAGAGATCATTTTTGAAAAGCGTCCTTGCCTTGACGTTGAAGGCAATCCTATTGAGGGAATATTCAATGCATGGATTATCCTAGATAATCCTGAGCAGTTTAACTCTTATACCACACAGATGGTGAAAGAGGTGATCCTTGCTTTTCGCGAAGCATCCAATGACAGGAGTGTGAATGCCATTGTATTCACAGCAGTTGGAGATAAAGCTTTCTGCACCGGCGGCAATACCAAGGAATACGCTGAGTATTATGCCGGTAATCCGCAAGAGTATAAACAGTATATGCGATTATTTAACGATATGGTTTCTACCATTCTGATGAGTGATAAGCCGGTGATATGCAGGGTTAATGGTATGCGAATAGCAGGTGGACAGGAGATAGGAATGGCGTGTGATTTCACTATAGCACAAGACCTGGCGCGTTTCGGGCAAGCCGGACCAAGACATGGAAGCGCTCCGGATGGCGGTTCAACAGATTTCCTTCATTTATTCGTTGGTGTGGAACGGGCTATGTTCTCATGCACGGTTTGCGAACCCTGGTCGGCTCACGAAGCATTTCGCCATGGCTTGGTAACTGAAATTGTTCCTGCACTGAAAGTTGATGGGAATTTTATCCCTAATCCATTGGTAAGAACAGATAAGTGGGTAAGTCCCAGTACCGGAGAAATTATATACGGAATGCCTAAGAAAGGGGAGGCATTAAAAGAGGGGAAAGAAGTATTGAAATCAGGGGAAGTGGACCTCTCATTATTAGATGAAGCGGTTAATAGGATGTGTACCAAGCTATTGTATACATTCCCGAATTGCCTGGCTAAAACCCTCAATTCTGTCAGAAAGAAAAAATTAGAGCACTGGGATAAAAACAAAGAAAGTAACAGGGATTGGTTAGGACTGAATATGATGACCGAAGCCAAGGCAGGATTCCAGGCATTTAATGATGGCCCCAAAGGTAACAGGGAGGTTGATTTTGTTAAAATGCGGCAAATGCTTTCTCTAGGTCATGAATGGAATGATGAGATGATCCGGGCAATTTCACCGCAGTATCAGGAAGTTAAGTCATGATTTTTTTAAATTCAAGTTTGAGTCTCCTCCAAAAAGAATTTTTTGCTATAATATCGGAATAATGGAATGGTGGAATGATGGAATAATGGGATTTTACAACATTCCATTATTCCATCATTCCATAGAAGATGACTTTTTGGAATGATCCCAAGCTTTAATAAAGCAATTTAACATTAACGAAATTAATCATGCAAAAAGTAAAAGTAGATTACACTCACGACAGTTCTGTTGCCCGCGTAATTCTTGATGATGGGAAAGGCAACATATTAGACCATATTATGATGGAGGAGTTACTGGAACTGCTTTATTCTTTTAAAGATAAAAAAGACCTCAAACTCATCTCCTTTGAGGGGGCGGGCAAGCATTTCTCGTTTGGCGCAAGCGTTGAAGAACACACCAAAGAAAATGCTGCCGGCATGCTGAAATCTTTTCATCAGCTTTTTTACTCGATAATTGACCTGTCAATTCTAACAGTGGCAAAAATCTCAGGACAGTGCCTTGGTGGTGGTATGGAATTAGCATTGATCTGTAACTTTTTATTTGCCGATAAAACAGCTTTTCTCGGACAACCAGAGATAGTCCTTGGTGTTTTTCCCCCACCTGCATCTGTTTTATTACCATTAAAGATCGGAAATGCCAGGGCAGAAGAGTTGATCATCACAGGCAAGAGCATTACTGCTGAAAGAGGTAAAGAAATAGGCCTGATCAATGAAGTTTATGAGGACAAAACAATAATGGAAGCTGAATTAGACGAATGGATAGTGAAGAATATACTTAAAAAAAGCGCCTCATCTTTACGCTATACCAATAGAGCTTCACGGATATTTTTCAATCACATCGTGGGCGAATACTTACCGATGCTTGAGCAAATGTATACCAAAGAGCTGATGGAAACCAAGGATGCGAATGAAGGAATCAACTCATTTTTGGAAAAGAGAAAACCGGTTTGGGAGAATTGTTAACACCGGTTTAACATTTATTTCCCTAAAAGAGCCCTGATAAATTCATTACCTTTCAACATTCCGTAGTATCCTTTTTCCACGGAGAGTTCATTATACTCAGTTACTGTATCAGGCGCTTCATCCGGCCGGTATATTATGAAAGGGACCGGCTCTCGTGTATGTGTTCTAATTTTACAGGGAGTAGGATGATCAGGAAGAATAGCAATAGCTACATCTTCATCCATTTCATTGGTCTTTTCCACAATATATTTCACCACTCTATTGTCTAGGTATTCAATTGTCTTTATCTTCAGGTCTACATCACCTTCATGACTTGCTTCATCGCTTGCTTCTATATGCAGATATACAAATTCAACCTCATTGAGCGCCCTTACAGCAGCTTCGGCTTTGCCTTCATAATTAGTGTCATACAAGCCGGTAGCGCCTTCAACCTTAATGATCTTAAATCCTGCATAAACGCCAATTCCCTGTATCAGATCTACAGCAGAAATTACAGCTCCGCTATTAATGCCATATAATTCCCCGAAAGTCTTCATTTTCGGCTTGTAACCGGGAGACCACATCCATATTGAATTTCCGGGGTTTTTACCTTCATTTATTCTTTTCCGGTTAACGGGATGATCCTTTAAAATGTTTTGTGATCTGATTATCAGGTCATTCAAAAAAGATGCTGTTTCCTCACCTTTTTCATTATTTGGTTTGACCAGCACATCCCTGAATGGTGTTCCCGGAACATCATGCGGAGGAGTGCACTGAATTTCCTTGGAACCGTCTTTAACAACAAGTAAATGGCGGTAGCTTATACCCGGATGTATCTCTATTTTGTCCGATCCAAGCTCTTTATTTAATGTTTCAATAAGAATATGCGATTCTTCTGTAGTTATATGACCAGCAGAATGATTTTTGATCTTCTCATTTTCGATGCATATAATATTACATCTTAGTGCCAGGTCAGAGGGTACAAGTTTCACGCCCATACTTGCTGCCTCAAGTACTCCGCGTCCTTCCAATACTTCATAAACGTCATATCCAAGCACTCCAAGATTGGCAACCTCACTGCCGGGAGGCATGTCATCTGGTACGGTTACAAGCTTACCGGTCCTTCCCCGTGCAGCAAGAGCATCAATATGAGGAATATTGGCAGCCATAAGAGGCGTTTTCCCATTAAGTTTATCAATGGGTTCATCTGCCATGCCGTCTCCAAGAATTATAATATACTTCATGATATATCAGGTTTAGTTAGAGTTTGTCTATAATATCAACATATCAGCATCAAATAAAAATATTATAAATTTCTTCTCTTTTTTGTGTTATGACTCTATTTATTTATCACAATACTACGAAGGCGGTAGAGTAATCTTTTTGATTGGTATCTTGTTTGACTTCTTCTTTGTTTTCATTTGTTTTCCATTATGTTCAAGTACAAAGAAATTCTTACATATTCCCAGATATTTATTTTTCATCATTATGTAGCCCTCCCTTCTTCACGGGTTTTTGAAACCTGTGAGGTTTTTTCCGAAGTCAATGTTTTTGGGAGTGGAAAAAGGCAGGACTTCAACGTGACTCGGTATAAATTTTGGTCATTTGTATTTCAGCTTTGTGATATGTTAGGTTTTATTCTTTGATAGCGTCAAGACTTCAATCTCTGTTACTCGTTTTAACTCAGAGTCATTTGTAAGAAACATTGTTGCTCCATTTACAATTCCTGTTGCAATTTGAATTGAATCTGGTGTCCTAAGATGATAATCTGCTCTTATTTGTGCTGCCCGCATTGATGTTTCTATGTCTATGTCATAAATATCAATGTTTGGGGATGTTGTCAATATTTGTTCATATTTGTCAACTAAGTCTTGTCGCTTTAATCGTATGGGTTGAACTAAAACTTCTAAAAGAGTCAGTGTGGAGGTTACAAAATTGATTTGTCCTTGTTTGTTTGCTTGAAATATTTCCAGAAGTTGATCCTGATATTTGGAGTGCCCTTCAATAAAGTATATAAGAGGGGCAGTATCTATAAATACAGTCTTGTTTATCAGTTTGTCTTTTATTCCCATTGCCTTTCTTGTTGGATATATTGGTCAATATTTACATCTTTCCATATCTCTGATCCTAAATTGTTCAAGTCGGCAAGGTGGTAAGAGGTCTGATTTATGTTGTTTTTATTCTTTTTTAATAATCTCACTATTCGTTCCATGAGATAAAGGCTAGTATCATAGTCCATTTGCCTGATTTGTGATAAAATATTTTTTATTTTTATTGTTCTCTCCATTATTACTTATTTTTTTGTTTTTTTTTGCGAATATACGTAATTTTTTCTATTTTGTTTCGGCATGGTGTTTTCTGGTTAAATATTATTTTGAGGCGCTACATAATAAAATTATACTATTTTATCTAAAAAAGGAAATAGATTCAAAAAGCTGTTTTTATAAATCCGCCAGCTGGCGGATTGTTGTATTATTTCCATTCTTTCATAACCCTGCACTTCGTACAGGGTTATTCACATTTGACCCGCCAGGCGGGTCGGGATTGTTTAAATACAATCTTAATTTCAATAATTATCTCTAAGGAATGTCTTGAACTCCTTATAATCATTCTCTATTTTAGCATAGTATTCCTCCTTTTCCTCTATTCCCACAAGACTTGGGGGAAGTGCCGGATCAATTGAGAGGATCTCCTTTATCTCTTTGGGGAATTTTGCAGGATGAGCAGTTTCCAGGGAAACATATAACTGATCAGGTGTATCATTTTCTTCAAGATAATGTTGCAGCCCTCCCCATGCAACAGCGCCATGTGGTTCCAGTAAGAGTTGGTGGGTATCATAAGCATTTTTAATTGTGGCTTTGGTTTCTTTATTATTAATACTAACACCATACATTTCTTTCCTGATAAGATCAAGGCTCGGTTGTTTTTTAATAATTCCATTCTCATCCATAACACCACCGTATAAAGCAATCAGCCGTGACATATTACTTGGATGACCGACATTCATAGCACTTGAGATGCAGTTCTTTGAAGGAATTATTAATTCATACCTGCCTGATTCAAAATATTTTGGCACTTCATCATTTTCATTAGTTGCTACAATAAATTTCCTGACCGGAAGACCCATCTTCAAAGCAAGAAGACCACCAGTCAGGTCACCGAAATTTCCAGAAGGGACAGAAAAGATTATCCTTTCATCCTCATCCTGCAGTTTTGCATAAGCATAAAAATAGTACATTGTCTGAGGCAGGACTCTTCCAATGTTTATTGAATTAGCAGAAGAAAGGTTAAGATAATCCAGGTTAGTATCCGCAAATGCCTGTTTAACCAGTGCCTGGCAATCATCAAATTTGCAATCAATAGCAATAGTCTGAATGTTTTTCTGCAATGAGGTCATTTGTTTCCTTTGCCTGGCAGTGACTTCTTTTTCGGGAAACAGGACAACCACTTTTATATTATCGAGTCCGTAAAACGCATTTGCAATTGCACTTCCCGTATCACCTGAAGTGGCGGTCAGGATCAAAAGATCCATGCTCTCTTTCATTAGAAAATATTGCATCAGGCGCGCCATCATGCGGGCGGCAAAATCTTTAAAAGATGCAGTAGGTCCCTGGTCGAGCCTCATCACATATTTTCTTTCATATACATTTTCCAAAGGAACAGCATAGTTATATGCATCTTTTACAATTTTCAGGAGGTCATTATCAGGGATGTCATTTCTTAAAAATTTCTTACTGACTGCGAATGCAATTTCAAAATATTCCATTTCAGAGAAACTTTTTATCTCATCTAAGGATATTGAAGGAATTTTTTCCGGCATAAAGAGTCCTCTGTCAGGAGCAATTCCCTTTAATAAAGCATCTCTGAAAGTTACATGCTTTGCTTTAAGATTGGTTGAATAGTATAAAAGTGGCTTTTCCATAGTTATGTAATTTTGATAATTAACTTAAGTTGCTACTTACTAAACAAAAAGTTATAAGTGGCAACTTGCGTTAATTAATAA
>JBDRNO010000259.1:0-2934 GCA_043811005.1 Bacteroidota bacterium
CTATTGTTAGTAATGATGTTCCTGTAGTGATAACAGTCGTTAATAGTAATAATGTAGCTATTGTTGGAGCACAAGTTCGTGTTGAGAGAACAAGTGATGGATTAATTATAGTTGATGAAATTACAGATGGATTGGGTGTAGCAGATGATACCATTAATTATCCTGGATCAGAGATAGATGTAACTATTAGGGTAAGAAAATCAAGTGCTATACCTAAATATTTTCCCATTAGTACACCAGCAAAAATAAAAGCTGATGGATTGTCTGCTACAATTTCAATGGTTATAGATTCAATTATAGGTTAGGAGGAATAAAAAATGCCTATAGGAAATGATTTTACAATTAATTATACTGATCGTAAAATTACCCATGTATCGGGTACTACAGTATATACAGTAAATGCTTTATATACTCATCTTATGGATACCTTTGATGAACAATCTCAGATGGATGATCCTATCCCAATGACTGCCCAGACTCCAACTGCTTATACATTAACTAACAGTTGGTTTATGGATGATGAAAGCATGAAGTATCTTATGCAGGGTGCCATTACCGCTGATGCTACTTGGGATGCCTCTGCTTATAATGATGGTATTCGAGTATTTCAATTTGTAGCTGCTGGCTATGTTAATGCCATACCAGGCGACTTGGGTTTGGAAGTTGGCTATGCTGGTGGTGCACCCGGTGATACTGGAACATTACTTTACTACAATAACACTCTCAGAAAATGGTGGGTACGAGTTGATGATACTGGTGATACTTTTTCTAATACAGCAACAGCCATTGATTTGGATGATGGCGTTGGAACTGGTGCTGGTACTTTATCCAAAGCATCCACTACAGGAACTTGTTTATGGGCTAATGTGTATACTCTTGGTACACTTCCTTCTGATCCTTACCCAAGATTGTACATCGGTCAAGATGGTGCAACTTTGGAAGAATGGTGGAGTGAAGGACATATCGACATCTTGGCTAAAACCAAAGAATCAGATGTGGAAATTGATAATGGTATCATTAAATTGTTTGCTCGTCAAGGAGCAGATTCTTATGACCACTATGAAATTGACTTAACTGCTGGTGGCCGAAACGCTGTTCCTCTTGCTACGGCATCTGACCTAAACAGCATCACACCTGAATCCTATCTTTTATATGATAATGAACAGGTAGCCATTACTGTTGGTAATATTATAGTTGGTTCGGCTACTCATGCTCGTGCTCAAGTGGGTACTCTCACTGATTGGGGTGTTACAGGACTATTGGGTCTTTATAATGTAGCGAATGGTCCATTTGCAAATGATGAACAACTTCGTCTTACCTCAATGGCAGGAACATATCTTGCTGATGCAAATGGTACTCCTGGTGAATTGTTCTTCCTTTATGATGGTGAAGTTAGTGGTGGATTCTTGCTTTCTGATGCGGTTACAGGAAAAACAAGTGGATTCACTGGAACTGTTTATGGAATACAGGATAATGGTCTTTCTGGTGCGGCGGTTATTGGAAATCCAACTGGTTTGTTTGTGGATGATGAACAAGTGTACAAAACTCTAGATGTTAGTTATGCTCTTGTTAATGGTGAGGCTGTTTCTGGAGTAGGAACTTATGAAGATTATGGCAATATATATGTTCGGTTTGTAAACGGTACATTAGATTTTGATGACATGGGTTCGGCATTTAGTGTTGGGTTAACTGTATCTGGGACCACAACAAGTGCAACAGGAGTAATTCTGTTAATTAGTGCTGTTGTTTCTGCTGGAACACTAACACTTGGTAACTGCATTGGTACTTTTATTGATGATGAAAATATTACCGCCGTGTCTGGAGCAGCTGTAGTTAATTCTGTAAATGGTTTAGTTACTAGTGCTCACACAATGAATAAGAACTTTACACAACAGGCTGCTTATCCCTATGATGTTATAATTGATTGTGGTGGTCGTCCACTTGAACAAGTGTATGAATACCTAAAATTATTCTGTCAGGAAGATAGTGTAAGACCTACGTACGGTTATTCTGGAAAGCGGATTCTTGCATTTGCTGCTGGTGGATATTCAAATGTCATAGATTCTGATATTGGTAAAGTTGTTAGTGGAACAGATACAGGTGATACAGGAATATTAAAGGGTTATAACAACACAAGTAGATTTTGGACAGTTCAAGGTGATTCTACCACCGATTTATTTGATGAAGATGAAGCGGTAACAATTACTGGTGGGGCTGGTGTAGGTACTATGTTTGGAGCTTCTGTTCCAGACCCCATTAGTGGTGAAAGATATATTAAGGCTTGGGATGGATATGCAGAAGTTAAAGCTGCACCATTTGGAACATTTGCTGGTGGTATCTTCTTCGGTGCTCGTGGCATTTGGGTTGAGGATGTTCACCCCGATGATGCTCAAAGTATGCAGCTTATTGATGCCAATGGTGCTCAGAGATTACCCCCTAACTTCCAAAATGTTACTGTAACAGGACTTGAAGTTGGAGATAAAGTTGGTGTCTATAAAGCTACTGGTGATAACTATATTGTGAATAAATCAATGTTTACAATTGATGCCCCTCAAGCATCTGGTGTTGCGTTTGTTAAAGTTGATGAGCACGCCCCAGATGACACCCCCGCCACTGGTTTTATTCGAGTGGTTAGGCGTGCCGTTGATGGAACTATTGAGGGTGAAGAACGGTATGGATACACTGCTTGGACTTGGGGAGTTCTTACAGAGTTTACCTTGGCTGGGGAAACTAATTATGCTTATGATGGTGATGATACTGCTTATGTTCCCTATATTGATGATACAGCAGCAGCGGCAACTTTATCTAAGCAGATTATTTATGTAACACCGCGTTATGTTGTTACACGAGTTCGTAATTATGGTGGTGCCGGATCAAGTATCTTGCCCTTCCAAACGAAGGGAGCAATTGGTCCAGGCGGATATGCTGCGGCAG